>JALTHV010000101.1 GCA_027004315.1 Deltaproteobacteria bacterium | reverse complement strand
TCTTCCTCTGTGATGCCTACTTCATCGTCTGCTATCATATCAATAAGATCGGGCACGCCCTCTTCTTCAGCCCTCTTCTGGAGCCGGTCCCTGAGTTCTTCTTTGAGTATCTTGGGCATCCATACCACACGCTTGAGCCCACCCTCAGCCTGCATAAACTTTCGGCTACAGATAAAATGCTTTGAAATACCAAGAAAGCCAGGGGTGACCTGCCCTCCACCAACCATGCCGGCCGTAGTACTAAACTTCATCCCGCTTGGTGTCATTCCCAGGTAATCCCTGTTTACAATCATTATTCCATTACAGGTAGGAAGCATGGTGGCAACACACTCAAAACAGCCACAGGCAGTCATTGGGTCTACCATCAGGCTATATAAGCTGACCCGCTCAACCTTACCCCTGGATCCCTGCTTGACGAATTCGTTTACACCTGTCCACTGACCGAGCTTGGCATCGATGAGATCTCCCTTGGGTACAGGTTGATTTGGGCCTGTGGGATTGATTTCATAGGAGGCCTTAGCATCCAGCCAGTTATATGCACCACACATACCCACACGTTCAGGGGTAATTATACATACATGGCTCGGGGCAAAGGACTGGCAGAGTGTACACGAATAGAAGGTATCTTCACTCTCGTCCGTCATGGAGCCCAGGCGCTCATCCCTGGCACGGTAGACATCTTTTGCTATCTTGATGATCTCCTTTACCCGGGCCTCTTCTGTATATATTTTCACCTGGATCTTGTCCACAATGGCCCCAAAATCCTGGTGAAGTTTTCCATAGAGGATACGACCAATATGCTCAAACTTAAATCCCTTTTCTATGGCCGCCTTACTGACCCTCAGCCACATTATGTTCCGCTGCCCGATGTGCATGATCCCCTGGGCATAGTTAGTCAGATGATGAAACTGTCGCTCAAGAATGGGCTCAAAGTCAGACTGCATCTGCCGGCCTGCCACCTCGGCCAGTATAGCAACCGGGAGTTTGGTCCCCTCTTTCACATCAGTCATCTCTGGCCCCTCTACAGTAACAAGCCCGTCTTCTACCTCTTCCATATCCCTGGAAACCAAGAGTTCAACTCCCAGGGTCCTTCCACCACCACATTCAAGATAGAGGTCATCCTTTCTTACACGCTCACCCTCGAAGGCAGGACCATACGCCGTAGGGATATCGATCTTGGAGACAGTGACCTTGAGTCCCCTTACTTCTATGGCCTTTTGTACGATCTTGTCATATGGGACCTGGCTGACCACATGTTCGTAGGTACAGATGCCGGTTGGCAGTACCTCTGGTATATCCCAGTCGGATATAGTTGGGAAACCCCAGTTTATGGCACCTGCGGCATTGGCATACCACTCATCAGATACCGGGCCAAAGGCAATGACAAAGGCAAAGATTCGGTCTTTATTGTAGATGAGATTCCCCTTGAAGTCACCAGGCTTTACGCCTCCAAAGGCAAGGGCAACACGGCAGGCAAAGCCCAGGGCAAACACCGCAGAGGTATATGTGGTACCAAATGGAACGAGCCGGGTAGACCAGCCAATCTGGACATTTTGCTTTAGCAAGAGATCCGGCAGGGTTATCCCATTGGTCTGGTCGTGCATAAAGATATAGAGATTTTTCTCCTGCAGCTCTGTGGCGATCTTGACTGCGATCTCTGAGTCTGGAGGGGCACCGAGTATGGCAGCAAAGCCAGGGGCAGTGCCGTCAACGAACTCTACACCACGCTTACGGAAGATCACGTCATCTGCTGCCCCAAGCCATATACGATCATCGACAGGGTCCTCGGTCTCTGTATAAAAGTCCGGGCTATCGATATAGCGGATGGCCTCATACATCTCCTCGGCAAATATGGTGGCCATCCCGGCATCCAGGGCAGGTGCCAGGTATGGCAGCCATCGATGTTCATCCACTAATGCCGGTAACAGCCTGCGACACTCCTGGAAGATATCCTTCATGTCGCCCAGTTGTTTTACTTTGGCCCCAAGTATGCTGTAGATTACTGGCAGGTAATAGGCCGTATTGGGAAAGGCAACCTCATGCTCAGGCCCATACTTTTTGAGGGTCTCTTCATACTTCTCTTCGGCCATATCCACTATCTTATGGGCCCCTCGAATCGCTGCAGAACAGATAATCTTTGACATTATAATCCTCTCTGAAAAAGATATTTTGGGACTATACCTATTCTATCATTGCCTGAATCAATGCCTCTGTCAGGGCAATTGCCTTCGGATGCCTCATCACCATGAGTTCGCCACCGGCAAGCAACAAGACAGAGGCGGTTATTGCCTCCATGAGGACGCTTCTACGTTCCTGGTCTCCCATGAGGGTATCACTTGGAAGGCGACATTCCTTGGCCTTCCAGACCTCTTTTCCCAGATTGCATATAAAAGGTACCTGGAGCTTTTCGTCCTGTTGAGTCAAGGCAGCAAGCCTTATACGCTCTATGACTGAATAGGCATACTCAATACCATAACCCACTGCCCCTATAGAGGGGTCCATCACGACCTGGTCCAGGGATACCCCAAGGTTCTCTAATAATATATTCAACTGCTTGGCAAGATTTACGTCGATAGGAGTAGATGCTACTATCGGGAGTTGAAAGGCCATGGCCGTAGCCCCCAGAGCACGATAATTTGCATCGCTCAGCGGGGCCATACATACCTTGCGATCACCTATATCACCTACAAGGCTGGTCACCTCTCTCAGGGTCTCGGTATCTTTCTCGGCATTTCCACAACCCCAAAGAATTATAGGCACATCTACCCCTTCTATGACTGACTGCGCTGTCTTAGCTACCTCGTCCGAGGGGCGGTCCATTCCATTGGGATCACTGCTGACAAGAGAGAGACAGATGGCCTTTGCACCATATTTCTCTACACACTTTTTGGACCATGCAACTGGATCAGAGAATACATCGGAATAATAGCTACTCAAGACATCGGGCCACTCCTCAGGCTCGGAATCCAGGACCTCAAAGGCCACCTGAGGCCTATGAGTCATATCTCCTTCGAAGATATGGAACGGCAAGGTAGCCTCTCCTCCGACTGTCAACGCCTTCTCTCCTCCACCGAATTTCACCTCCCTAATAGCACCTGTACAGGGTTCTATAAACTGGTCCTCTGGTATAGACCCTGCCCTTTCGATGAGAGACCTAGTCTCTTTGGCCAGCTCAAAGGTAAAGAATTTCTCTTCCCCGGTTGAGGCAGGAGGGGCCGCAGCCTTGACCTCTGCCTTAGGTACAGGCCCTGGCTCAACTGGAGGTATTGTAGTCTCTTTTGGTTTTGGTCCTTGTTTGGCCCTCAAAAGGCCGGCCCCTGCCTTTTTGTTTTCTGGATCCAGTCTCAGGGCATCCCTAAAGGCCTTTGAGGCCCCATCTACATCGCCTTTATAGAGAAAGAGATTGCCTCTGGCGACTAGGCGTATCACCCATTTCCTCAGCCACTCTTCGGGAGTCAGTCCTTCAGGACATGGGGGGACTCCTTCCGGCATGACCGGCGGTGCAGCCTCCTCTGGCGTTACGGCAGACCCTATGGCCTCCTTTGCCTTCTTGAGGCCTTCCTGTGCCTTCAGGTCCTCTGGGTCAATCACCAGGGCCTCTTCAAAGGCCTTGACTGCCCCAGAGGCATCGTCCCTGTGGAGAAGGATATTCCCCTGGGCCACCAGGTTTATTACCTTTTTGTGCCTGGCCCTTGCCTCTGTCTCTCCCTTTTCTATCTCTCTTATCTCTTTTTTAGGAACACTGATTTCCTCAGGAGGCCCTACAGCAGGGATGGTAACGGCCTGTGCAGTACCAGTCTCTACACGCAAGAGAAATTCTGCCTCAAAGAGGCGTCTGAGGCCTTCAAGTTGGTCTTCATTGAGACCCAGACCCCTACATAGGGCATTAAGGCCTATCTGGAGGGAATCCAAGGCCTTCTGCCCACGTATCGAGACTGAACTACCTGACTCTATCTTTTCTATTGGTTCAGCTATGGCCCCTTTGGCCTTTGTCTCTGCCATTTCCTTAGTAAGAGACCCTATCTGTACATCCCTCTGACTGACTGCCCCTTCTGCCTCTTTTAAGCGTCTCTTTAGCTCAGAGGTCTCTGATGCTACCTTTTCTCTCTCCTCTATCAACTGGTCCCTCGATGCCTGGGCCTCTGCCCTGGCCTGCTCAATCTCCTTCTCTGCCTCTGCC
>JALTHV010000100.1 GCA_027004315.1 Deltaproteobacteria bacterium | reverse complement strand
CTCCACGGCAAGGTACCTCTTTCGTGCAGGCCACTGCCCTTTATGGCAGATGTGGAAAGACTGAACCAGAGGGTCCTTGACAGGTCAATCGATGTAAGCAAGGTATCATACCATGTCCTGGGCCATGTCCTGGATGACTATGTACTCCTCAATGTAGGGAGTGCGCTGGGACGCGGCTGTGGGCCCCTCGTCCTTGCAAAAAGACCCATTGAACTCCAGGACCTGAAGAGGTGCAGGATTGCCATACCAGGGGAATATACCACTGCGGCCCTGCTCTTGAGGTTATTTGCACCAGAGGCAAAGAGGCTCATACCCATGAATTTTGCCCGGATCGCCCAGGCAATTGTAAGTGAGGAGGTAGATGCAGGTATAGTCATACACGAGACCCGGTTTACCTATCGTGCCTTTGGTCTTATATGCATACAGGACCTCGGCACTTGGTGGGAAGAAGAGACAGGGTTTCCAATCCCCCTGGGTGGAGTCATTGCCAGGCGTCGTCTAGGTACCGGATTGTTACAGGAAGTAGAGAATGCCATCAGAGACAGCATCCATGCATCCATCGACAATCCAGATGCCGCCATGGCTTTTGTAAAGAGACATGCACATGAAATATCTTGCGAGGTAATGAAAAAACATATAGATCTCTATGTAAACAGATATACCCTGGATCTTGGCAAAGAGGGTATAAGGGCAGTGGAATTTCTCCTGGACCTGGGACAAAAAAAAGGGATCTTTCCATTTGGGCCCAGAGACTTGCCTGTAGCACTGGTAACTTCTCAATAAGTTGGGGGCATCATTTTTGGTAACCGATCATATTCCCCCCGGCCAGCGGTAGCTTTTTTCAGGGTCTCAGGAGCATCGCTTGATGCACAGGATCAGAGCACTCTGCCCATTAATCCGCACTGAAACCCTGAAAAAAGCTACCGCTGGCCGGAGACGCGAACGGTTACGCCAGGATTTATTGAAAGTTACTAGCACTGGCTACTAAGACAGGGTAAAATCAAGGTTACAGTTTAAGATGGAGGATATTTATAATACATGACGCTTGATGCAACGGCCAATATCTGGACCATGATAGCCGAGCTGGGGCTTGCAGTCCATCTGATTCTCATAATATTACTGATCTTTTCCCTCTTGTGCTGGACTGTAATATTGGCAAAGATCAGGCGTTTTCGCCAGGCAAGGCGGTCCAATGAAGACTTTGAGGAACTCTTTTGGGAGAGCTCCGACCTCAACCAGATATACGGTCACGCAAGGAGGGTGCCTGAGGCCCCGATGGCAGGGGTATTTCTTGAGGGATATAGAGAGCTGAGGCGTCTCAAGGAGTGTCCCAGGACCCAGAATCCCTCTATGGACGTGAAGCTGTGGCTTGAGACCCTGGAGAGGAGCCTGAACAAGGGTATCCGGAAAGAGATGACGGCCATGGAACGTACACTCCCTTTCCTGGCTACTACTGGGAATGTCGCTCCCTTTATCGGACTCTTTGGTACTGTCTGGGGAATCATGAGGACCTTCCACAGCATTGGGATCAGGGGTTCGGCAAGCCTTGCCACAGTGGCCCCTGGCATCTCCGAGGCCCTGGTCGCCACGGCCGCCGGGCTTGCGGCCGCTATACCCGCAGTCATCGCATTTAATGGCTTTATGAGCTGGATGGCCAGGCAGGAGACCCAACTCCATGGATTTGCAGGCGATTTTTTAAATACCATAGAGAGACAACTCATCCAAGGAAAGAAGACTACTCAGGGACCAGTATAGGAAATGGCTATGGATTCTGGACATGGGAATGGTGGCAGGCGCTACATGTCCGACATCAATGTAACGCCCCTGGTAGACGTAGTCATTGTGCTGTTGATCATCTTTATGATTGCTGCACCCATGTTGACCAAGGGACTAGACGTAAGACTCCCCAAGACCACGGCCAAGTCCCTTCCCCAAGAGAAGAAGACCATGGTGATTACTGTCAACAGAAAAGGGAAGATCTATCTCAATAAGGTCGCTGTGGACAGACAGGTCTTGAGACAGCGTCTCGCCGAGTTGAGACAAAAGGGAGGGGCCAGGCAGGTCTTTCTCAGGGCAGACAGGGCCGTTCCCTATGGTGTGGTTGCCGGGGTGGTAGCTGCGATCCGTGAAGCGGGTATAGAGAATCTTGGCCTGGTGACCAGGCCTCTGAACTCCTCTGATACGGGAAAGAGGCAAAAAAAACCAAAGAAAGACATCAGGGGGGATATCAAGTCACTGACCATTCCCACTATCAGGAGTCTGATGGAGTCTCGCAGGGTCTTGTTGGCTGCAGATAGATCTGCATTGTCCTTCCAAAATGCATCGGCTTAGCCTTGAGACACACAAAGGACCTGACAACGCCGGATGGGAGATGGACGGTTATGCAGGTCAGCCCAATGAAGGCTGGCAGTCTGCATTTATAGGGGCTATAGGGATCCATCTCGTGCTGGCCCTGCTCTTTATCTTTGCTCCGGGCCTGTGGGAGAGACATCGGCCAATGCCCCCTGTATATACTGTCAGACTCTTTGAGACGGTCAATATGCCTTCGCCGAGGCCTGCCAAGACAGAGAGACGTGTCCCAATCAAGACCAGGTCAGAGATCAAAAAGGTAAAAAAAAAGGTAAAAAAAGAGGTTACCCGAAGGGCCTCCCGGTCAGTGAGGCCCAGACCAAGGCCCCAAAAGGCCGTGTCTCTCCATCCCAGGAGGCAGAAGGTCAAGAAGTCCAGGCCGGCTAACAAAAAAAGCAGCAGGGATGCAGAGAAAATCTTGAGGAGGCGTCTCAAAAAGATTGAGCAGCAGGTAGAGAAAAGGAAGGAAGAGGCCTTCCTACAGGAGAGGCTCAAGGCCATAAGGTCCAGTGTAGAGGGCAAGGCAAAAAGGGCCGCTGTGGGGCCTGCCAGGAGCTGGACAGGGAGTGAGCAGCAGAATGAGGCACTCAGGTTGTACTGTACCAAGATTTGGTCCAGGATCAGGAGGCACTGGGTGTTTCCTGAGCAGCTCCTTGACAAGGGGGGGCTGGTGTCAATCGTGGTGGTCCGTATAGCCCAGGATGGGACAATCCTCAAGGTATGGTATGAGCACAGGTCAGGGTATGCCCTGTTTGATCAATCGGCCTTGGAGGCAGTGCAAGAGGCAGGACCTTTTCCCCCACTGCCCCGGGTACTGCATCCAGGTCCTGTGGAGATAGGAATCAGATTTAGACCAGGAGAAGTGGGGCTATAGTGGTATGTCATGAAGCATAAATATCTCCCCAAATGGATACTATCATGGATTTTTTGCCTTTTTTTGCCGATTTTTTGCCTTTCTTCTGCCAAGGCAAGGCTCTATATAGACATAACTTCGCCGTATCTGCAGAAGATCCCCATTGCCGTGCCATATCTCCAGACAAAACCAAAGAGCTTTGAAAATGATATCCTGGGCCGGAAAATTGCCATAATACTTTCAAATGATCTCAGGTTTCAAGGCTTCTTTTCTGTGCTCGATCCAGCCAGTTATGGAGGGAGGTCGGATGCAGACTGGACCAAATTCTCCCTGGACTATCTGGTCAAAAGCTCTCTCGAAAGAAGAGGCGATTCCCTGATAACTGAATTCAGGCTGATCGATATGTCAAAAGGGAGCATGATAGAGGGCAGACGATATATCGGACGGGTCAGAGACTGCCGGGTGATGGCCCACCGTTTCTGTGACCTCATCGTAAAGGCGGTGACCGGGGAGCATGGGGTAAGTCTTTCCAGGATCAGCTTTGTATCCAGCAACGGCAGGTTTAAAGAGGTCTATACCTCGGACTTTGACGGATTCAATGTGAGGAGAGAGACCTTTGATAGGTCTATTACGCTGTCTCCAAGGTATTCCCCGGATGGGAGATATCTTGCCTATACCTCTTACAGGTCCGGGAATCCCGATCTCTACATAAAGGACGTGACTACCGGGAAGATAAGGAGGCTCACGGCCTTCCCAGGTCTGAATATAGCACCTGCGTGGTATCCTGACAGCCGGCACCTGGCAGTAACCCTGAGCAAGGCTGGAAATCCAGATATATATATTGTAGACTTTAATGGGAGGATAGAGAGGAGACTTACCCGGGGACCCGGGATAAATGTCTCTCCAACGTGGTCACCGGACGGGAAGCGCCTGGCCTTTGTGTCTGACCGTGGTGGAAGTCCACAGATATATGTGATGGATTCTCGTGGCAGGTCTGTCAGACGGAT
>JALTHV010000099.1 GCA_027004315.1 Deltaproteobacteria bacterium | reverse complement strand
TTATGCCCTTCCAGCAGGCCGATGGTTCCACTACCAGAAGGCATGGAGGTACTGGTCTCGGTCTGTCCATCTCCAGACAGATAGCAAGGCTCATGAAGGGTGATGTCTGGGTAGAGAGTGCAGGTAAAGGCAGGGGCAGTACCTTTCATTTTACTGGATGGCTGAAAAAGGCCAGAGATAAGGCCCAAAAAGGCCAGAGATATAGACCTTTGTTTCTTTCAGGTAAAAAGGTCCTTATTGTTGATGACAACCAAAATAACCTAAAGATATTGAGGTACATCCTGGAATCCGGCAAAATGGATGTAGTTGCCCTTACAGATGCGAGAGATGTCATCCCAGTGCTGAAAAGTGCAGCAGATAAAGGGAGTCCCTTTGACCTCTGTCTCTGTGATATCCAGATGCCCTATATAGATGGATATGAATTGGCAAAGAAGATCAGAGATTCAGGGTCCAAGATCCAGGGCATTCCCCTCATTGCCCTGTCCTCTCTGATGGTACGAAACTCTAAAAAATGTAAAGATGTGGGATTTAATGGATTTATCAGTAAGCCGATTCGCAGAGAGAGGCTGCTTCAGATGATAAACAGAATATTGAGTGAAGGACACGACACAGGTCTAAGGCCCGAAGTCCAGGGCCCTATTGTAACCCAGTATTCTGTTCGTGAAGATATAAAACAGTCTGTGCATATCCTGCTGGCAGAAGACAACCCTGTCAACCAAAAGCTGGCAGAGATAATGTTGGGCAAGGCCGGTTATCATGTAGAGATAGTCAGCAATGGCAGAGAGGCCCTAGAAAAGTATAAGGCATCTCCAGGAGACTTTGACCTGATCTTTATGGATATCCAGATGCCAGATATGGATGGATGGGAGGCCACTGAGGAAATCAGGAAATGGGAAGACAGTGTGAATAACAGAGATGGCAGAGATCTCAGGGTCCCGATCGTTGCCATGACTGCCCATGCCATGAAGGCCTATCAGGAGAAGTGCATCGCAGCAGGCATGGATGATTATGTCTCAAAGCCGATTAAGAGAGAGCACGTATTTAGTGTCATCAAGAAGTGGGTGTTGAAGGAGAAAAATGCATGAATATCAGTGAATTATCAAAGAGATTGGGCCTAGAAAAAGAGGAATATCTGGAGCTCGTTGAACTCTTTTTTGAGACCAGTATATCGGATATGGATAGACTTCAGGGGGCCATTGATAGAGGAGACGCAGAAGAGGCGGCCAGGGCATCTCATTCTCTGAAGGGTGCAGCGGGTAGTCTTGGATTTATGAAACTCTTCGAGTTGGCCAAAAAGATCAATGACGAGACACGAAAAGGACATCTGGATGGGATGTCGGACCTCGTTCAGGTCCTGAGAGAGCAATTCGAGGCACTTGCTGGTCTTGTTCAGACTGAGGCATGAATCACAAGTTTCCCATATTGATAGTCGAAGATAATCCTGTCTCAAGAAGATTTCTTGAAAGAATCCTCTATAAGGCCGGTTATAGAGTTACGTCTGCAGAAAATGGACAAGAGGCCCTGGGTCTCTTTGAGAAAAATTTCTTCCCAATAGTCCTGACCGACTGGATGATGCCTGAAATTGACGGTCTAGAGCTATGTAGGATCCTCAGGAAAAAGGCCTTTGAGAGTTACGTATATATTATCCTTCTGACGGCAAAGGATTCCAAGCGTGATATCATCATGGGTCTGGAGGCCGGTGCTGACGACTATCTTACCAAGCCCTTTGACCGTGCAGAACTTATAGCCCGTCTCAGGACAAGTATACGTATCCTGAAACTGGAAGAATCTCTGAAAAAAGCCAATGAAAAAATCAGGATTATGTCTACAATCGATCCCCTGACAGGATGTTATAATCGTGTCTTTATGACTAAATGTCTCTCACAGGAGATCCAAAAAGCAAAGAGATACGGGCATACCTTTTCCATAACATTCTGTGACATAGACAGGTTTAAGGCAATCAATGACACCTATGGCCACCAGATTGGAGACAGTATATTGAAGGAATTTGCCCAGTGTATAATGGCCCATATCAGGAAGGATGTAGATATACTGTTCCGGTATGGCGGCGATGAATTTCTAATAATACTCCCTGAGACAGATATAAAAGGCGCATATAGCCTGGCAGAAAGGCTTCGTAAGACTGTCCACCAAGAGACATTTATGGCCCATGGGAAACGGATTCATATCACCTCTAGCTTTGGAGTCACAGAGTTTAATCCCGCCAGATCTGATGAAGAATCCTCCCCCGAGGCATTAATCAGCCAGGCAGATAAATACCTCTATAAAGCCAAAGAAAAGGGAAGAGATTCAGTGGCCTTCCTCACCTCAGATCCATATTGCACAACATGCAGGCCTGAGGCCGTAGGGAGTCTCAGATAAAATTCTTCCAGAGACTCATCAGGACTTTTCCTATATGAGTTCTTTGAACGTAACCGTTCACATCCCTTCCTGTTGCAACCGTCTACGTCCCCGGCCAGCGGTAGCATTTTGAAGGATTTCAGTGCGGATTAATCGCAGAGTGCCCCGATCTTGTGCATCAAGCGATGCTCCTGAAATCCTTCAAAAGGCTACCGCTGGCCGGGAGGATGTGAACACTTACCATTCACTAAGGTTGAGACTGTTTCTATTTTAGATAACTCGTCCTTCATCTGCTGTTCAGCTTCAATGGACGTTTTACAACATATTCTGCCATGATCACACTTCAGTGATATTGCTCAAGATCAACTCTTAGAGCATGGTTCTTTTCCCATTCGAAAGTAATACACCAGGGACCGTTGACATGAATACTTGTAACGCTTTGGCCTTCCCTGAAGACCATCTGCGTAATCTGTGGATCTATATTGTCCGGTATTTGAAGTGCATAGCTCTGAAAGCTTGAGATAGACTCAGGACCTTGTGGCCTCTTTCAGGCCCCCAACAAATTCCCCTACCTTTTTTATGAGTTCAGGCCCGGCCTTTAGTTCAGACCCCTGCTCTATTGTGTTGGCCTCTATTATTTTTATTATGGCGCTTCCCACAATGATTCCATCGGTTACAGCGGAGAGCATGGATACCTGGGCAGGCTGGGAGATCCCAAAACCTACTGCTATGGGCTTATTGGTGAGCCCCTTGATCCCCTCCAGACCCTTAGCCAGTTCAGGGGGGAGCTGGCTCCTTGCACCAGTAATGCCGGTGACAGAGACATAGTACAGGAAGCCCTGTGTGGCCTCGGCAATCCTCCTGACTCGATCCGGGGGGGTATTGGGGGCCACGAGCAGGATATTGGCAAGTCCACGGGCATTCGCTGCCTTTATCCACTGATCGGCCTCTTCCAGGGGCAGGTCCGGGATTATGGTCCCGTCAAGGCCACAGGCCGCTGCGTCTCTTGCAAATGCAGAGAGGCCATATTGGAGTACAGAGTTGTAATAACCCATGAGCACCAGAGGGATATTGCTTTCCTCCCGGACCTTTTCAACCACGCCAAATAGGTCCCTTGCATTTATGTTGTGCCTGAGGGCCCTCTGGCTCGAGGCCTGGATAGTTGGGCCATCTGCCAGGGGATCAGAAAATGGGAGGCCGAGCTCTATGAGGTCTGCCCCCTGGCGCTCCATCTCCAGTATCAGGGCCTCCGTAGTGGCACAGTCAGGATCTCCAGTAGTTATAAAGGGCATCAAGGCCGCCTCTTTCCTGGCCCTGAGCTGTGAAAACATGCGATCTATACGATTCATTTCTCTGCCCTCCTCTTGAGTAGGTTCGCCACTGTCTCTACGTCTTTATCACCCCTTCCAGAGAGATTTACCACTACAGTGCTCCCCTTGTGGAGGCTATGCGCGAGTTCCTTTAGATAGGCAACGGCATGGGCGCTTTCCAGGGCAGGTATGATCCCCTCGGTCTCTGAGAGGAGCCTGAATGCCTGGAGGGCCTGCTCATCGTCTATTGCCACGTACTGGGCCCTGCCTGAATCCTTAAAGGCGCTGTGTTCCGGCCCCACACCGGGATAGTCAAGTCCTGGAGCAAGGGAGTGGGCCCCCTTGATCTGGCCCCACTGGTCCTGGAGGAGATAGCTCATGGTGCCGTGGAGCACACCCGGACAGCCTACAGACAGGGTGGCAGAGTGATAGTCTGTGTTGATGCCCTTTCCTGCTGCCTCCACGCCAATGAGCCTGACATTACGGTATTTTAGGAAGGGATAGAATATCCCCATGGCGTTGCTGCCACCACCAACACAGGCCATGACTAC
>JALTHV010000098.1 GCA_027004315.1 Deltaproteobacteria bacterium | reverse complement strand
AGATAAAAGACAAAAAAGACAAAAAAGAAAAAATAGAACGCTTTAGGTCTCCCATCACCTTCAAGGTCATGGGCAGGCATACTTACCTCTTGCCTGAGCCAGAGGCCATGGGAAGAGAGATGCTCGGAAGGAATTTTGAGTTTGTTCTGGAGGCCAAGAAGGGGAGAGGTCCCAGCCCGGCTCCCATTCCCCTATTTACCATCAAGACCCCTGACAGATTTGACCTTGTTGATTTCCTGAAGACTGCGCTGCCAAATATAAATCGTGCCACTAGGTATAACTGGCAAACTGTTTACGTCACCGGCCAGCAGTAGCCTTTTGAAGGGTTTCAGCGCGGATTAATAGGCAGAGTGCCCTGATCTTGTGCACCAAGCTGCTCTGAAACTCTGAAAAAGGCTACTGCTGGCCGGGGGGAATGTGAACGGTTACGCTAAAGGAGTGTAAGTCATGAGTAAATATATAGGTCTTACCATAGGCCCTATCTACAAGACCCTGCAACATGCCAAAAAGACCAGGGAACTCTGGGCTGGGAGCTATATCTTCTCATATATAATGAAAAGGCTGATCCAGCAGCTCAAGGGCAGGCAATTCGTTATTCCCTATGTGGACAATAGTGATCCAGAGTTTACAGAACTGCTCAACGGCAGGATGCCTGTAGGGATATTTCACGACAGGATGATCTTTAAGGCAGAAGACGGGGATTTTGAGAGACTAAAAGGCATTAAAGATCGTGTCTTAAAAGAGATTGCAGGAGGGATTGCAGCCTCTATAGATAAGGACCAACCCGCTGTAGAACACTACATAAAAGGCTATTTCAGGCTGTATTTCTGCGAGACGGAGATCCCCGGGGATTACAAGACCGTAAATAAGGAGATAAACTCCCGCCTCGACTCCCTCGAACTCCAGCAGGGCTTCATCCGGGAAGAGGATACAAATATCATCGAGGCATTTCTGAAAAAGGTGAACAAGGGCTTCCTTGTAAGAGAGGCATTCGGGAACGGGTTCAGCCGATTCAAATCCATCCCTGAGATAGCCACCTCTTCCCTGGGCCTGAGAGATAGAGATCCCAATAAATATGGAGGCATCTTTGATCCGTATGAGACAACAGACAGAGATGAAGACCCGGATTACGACATCTACAGGGATATAGAAGACGAGTTTGGTATGGATACAATGCAGCACCACCGCTACATTGCCATTGTCCATGCAGACGGTGACAGCATGAGAGGGACCATCAGCGCGCTTGCAGACAATGACGACTTCCAGAAATTCTCCAGGGCCCTCTTTGAATTCGACCTTGAGGCAGACAAGGAGATAAGGGATTTTGGGGGCGAGACCATATTCGCAGGCGGAGATGACCTCCTCTTCTTTGCACCTGTAATAGGCAGAGATCAAAAAAACATATTCGATCTCCTGGACGGGATAGACAGGATCTTTCATTCCCGGTTTCAGCCCGTGGACTCCAGGCCCACCATCTCCTTTGGCCTCTCTATAAGCTATTACAAGTTTCCTCTGTATGAGGCCCTCAGTATCTCGAGGGATCTCCTTGAGAAGAAGGCAAAGACAGGAAACAAGAATGCCATTGCCTTCAGGGTTTTGAAGCACAGCGGACAGTATTTTGAGGCAGTTATTGAAAGAGGAACCGGCGAGTACTGCGATTTTATAAAACTGGTTCAGCAGAAAGGCCCGGCAGGGGATGGTGCAAAATTCCTCGCATCTGTCATCTATACCCTCTTCTCCCAGGACATGGTCCTCCGGCAGATAGGGGCTGACAAAACAAGGCTCAGGAATTTCTTTGATAACACCTTTAACGAGGCCATACACAGGAGAAACAAGGGCCAACTGGACCACATCCAGGAGCTTGTATGGAGCGTGTTTAACTCCACGAGATACATGAATGGTGACGAAAGGGGAAGGGCCATTTACAGCGCGCTCAGGTTCAACAAATTCATGAGGGAGTAATCATGCAATACATCATCAGATTCTATCCTGTGGAGGGATTCTTCTTTGGCGGCGAGATAACCTTTGGGGACACGGAAAACACCAACTACCTTGTGAAATCCAACCCATGGCCCCAGCAGACCACTATCCTGGGGACACTGCGAAAGGAACTCCTTATCCAGGGAGGCTATCTGGAGATGACGGCCTCAGGTTGCAGGCTTTCAGATAATACTGCCGGGATAGAGGGCCTGATAGGCAGAGAGGGCTTTGATATATCCAGTACTATGGCCCAATCCTTTGGTGTTATCGAGGAAATCTCTCCGGTGTTTGTCTCAGATGGAGACAATCATTATGTCCCAACGCCGATGGACGAGGACCTGTCTTTTAAGGAGTATCCCGGCAGGTCGTGCCTTATCCAGGGGAATAATGATTTCATCCCGGTTATTGAGGGCTACAGTCCAAAAGATGGCCTGAAGGGGGGTCTTATAGATCCTTCTGATAGATCTATCAAGGAGTTTGACAAGATATTCATCCCCGATGAAAGGGTGGGGATCACCAAGGGAAGGGGTGGGCCGACCCTGGAGAAGGCATTTTACAAACAGACTGAATACAGGTTGAAGGGACGATGCCACTTTGCGGTCATTGCCAGGATAGACTGGGACATTAAAGGCTCCAAGATATTTATGGGCGCCGATAGGTCTGGCTTCAGGATGGAGGTAGAGGACGCCAATGATACGGATTTTATGGCTATCTTCTCTCCCCTCAGGGATAAGCAAAGGATACTCCTTTTGAGTGATGCCTACGTGGAAGAGGATATATTCCAGGACTGCAAGTTTGCCATTACAGACACGGTAAGCTTCAGGAACATAAAATCCAGGACCCGTGATTATACCTTCAGGAAGGAGAATAATCTCCACACCTTCTTAAAGAGGGGATCTGTCCTCTTCCCAAGGCAGGGGATGGCAGAGAGCATAATAGACAGGTTCAACAGGCCGAATCTCAAAAAGATCGGATATAATATCATCATTTAGATAAAAGCGAGGTAATGGATATGGCAAAGACAGGGTATGAGCTTTTCAAGATAACGTGCCTCACCAATATGCATGTGGGCAGTGGAGACACCAATTTCGGTGCTGTGGATAAGCTGGTCCAGAGAGATCCTGTCGCACAGGTCCCGTTTATCCGCTCTCCAAGCCTGAAGGGCGCCTTGAGGGAATTTTTTGAGGGGCAGGATGGCATGGATACCGATATGGTAAAGTTTGTCTTTGGCAGTTCCCCTGGTGAGTCTGGAGACAGCGGAAACTACAAATTCTTCAGCGCTCACCTCCTATCAATCCCGGTAACTAGTAATAAAAGGCCATTTTTCAGGGCCATATCCCCTTATCAGCTCAGGGAGTTTCTGGAAAACATGGATTTCTTCGGCATCAGGCTGAACCGGCTAAGTAAGGAAATTAAAGGGCTTGCAGATCTGGGTCCGACAGAGGAAAGCCCTTTTATATTTGAGGACCTGGGGAGCGATGTATTCATAGAGGATTTCAAGGCTAAATATTATTGCCCTGTAAAGGACCTGGGGCTTTCCAAGATCGAAACCCTCACCGGCAGGGACATTGCCCTCTTCCACCACAATACATTCAAAGAGATATGCGCAGAACTGCCTGTAGTTGCCAGAAACCGCCTGGAAAATGGCCAGAGCCAGAACCTCTGGTACGAGGAGGTGGTGCCAAGGCAGAGTATCTTCTATTTCGTGCTGGGCATACCGAAAGGCGGTCCCAACGGGTATTATTCGTCATTCCTGCATGCCCTTGATAAAGACCTCGTCCAGATAGGCGCGAATGCCACTATAGGCTATGGATTTACCAGGATAGAGAAGGTATCTCAGGATGGAGGACATGAAGATGAAAAAGCTTGATAAACTCATACCCATTGCCCTTGAGGCCGCAGAAACAGACCTTTCAAAGGCTGGCAAGATTCCAAAAGAGTACAAGGGGTATATCTCCTCATTCGGTGCCATGGTCAGGTCTGGTCTCAGGCCTGCCATTGCCTTTTATGAAAGCAAGAGTGCAGATTCTGCCGAGGACAGGAGGGAACTTACAAAGGCCCTGCTCCACGTGGTAACCAGGTACAGGGGTGATGATGGGAAATATGAGACCCTGATGGAATATGTCCTTCAATCTGACAGCCCCGGTCTTGTGAAACAGGACATCCTGGATGCGGCCACTGCCCTTAAGCTGGCAATAAGGACCTTTGATCTGGTTTCATCCGAAAATACATTTTTTGATTAGCATGGACACACAAGGACATACATGG
>JALTHV010000097.1 GCA_027004315.1 Deltaproteobacteria bacterium | reverse complement strand
TATATTCTTATTTAATACTGCAACAAAAGATAGAATTTAGCAAACATGGCTATTTTTACTTAATTTTCAAGAGGTTAATCCAAGTCCGAAACTTGAGTTTAATCTTTAATCTTTTACTTTGAGCTTTGAGCTTTCAGCTTTCAGCTATTTTCACACCATCCATCATCATTATCTTTTTTATTGTTCTATCCAATAATTGGGGGACTGTTTGGTGATCATGACGTCATGGACATGACTTTCCTTTAGACCTGCCGGTGTTATATGCACAAAACGTGCATTTTGCCTGAGTTCTTCTATGGTCTTGCAACCAAGATATCCCATGCCGGCCTTCAATCCCCCGACCAGTTGGTAAATAGTGGCAGAGAGGGGGCCTCTATAGGATACCCTGCCCTCAATACCCTCCGGGACCAGTTTTGCGACCGTATTTATAGTATCCTGGAAATAGCGGTCCTTGCTTCCTATCTTCATGGCCCCCAGCGAGCCCATGCCGCGGTAGACCTTATATTGTCGTCCCTGATAGATCTCCAGTTCCCCAGGGCTTTCATCAGTGCCGGCAAGCAGGCTCCCTATCATAACGGAACAGGCACCAGCCCCTATGGCCTTTGTCACGTCACCGGAGAACTTAATGCCTCCATCGGCTATTACCGGTCTATTATATCTGTTTGCCACGACGGCACAGTTATGGACGGCTGTTAACTGAGGCACACCTACACCTGCAATAACCCGGGTGGTACAGATAGAACCCGGCCCTACCCCGACTTTTATGGCGTCAGCACCGGCCTTGATCAGGGACTCGGTGGCCTCTGAAGTAGCGACATTCCCTGCAATCAACTGGACATCAGGAAAGGCCTTTTTGATTTCTCTGACCGTGTCGATAACATTCTTGGAATGCCCATGGGCCGAGTCTACAACCACTACATCCACATCGGCCTCAATTAAGGCCTCCACATGTTCCATAGAACCTTCACCTATACCTACTGTAGCTCCGACTCTCAGGCGACCAAGATCATCCTTACAGGCAAAGGGATATTTCTTGATTTTTTCTATGTCCTTGATGGTGATAAGGCCCTTGAGATTTCCCTCGTCATCTACCACCAGGAGCTTTTCGATTCGGTGCTTCTGTAAGAGGGCCTTTGATTCTTCAAGGGTAATCCCAACAGGGGCTGTAACCAGGTCTTTACTCGTCATTACTTCACTGACTTTAAGGTCCCAGTTAGTCTCAAACCGCAGGTCCCTATTAGTGACAATGCCCTTTAGCTTTTTCCCTTCCAATACGGGTACGCCAGATATCCTGTACTCTCGCATTATCCGTTGCACTTCCCAGATGCGTTGATCCGGACTGACCGTTACAGGGGCGACAATCATGCCACTCTCAGACTTTTTGACCTTCTCAATCTCTCTTGTCTGGGCCTTAACAGGCATATTCTTATGGATAATGCCGATGCCGCCCTCCCTGGCCATGCTGATGGCGGTTTGGGCCTCAGTGACCGTATCCATAGCCGCACTTATTATGGGGATATTCAGGCGGATTTTAGGCGTAAGCTGAGTAGATATATCTACCTCAGTAGGCAAGACCTCAGAATAGGATGGTACCAACAACAGGTCATCAAAGGTATAGGCCTCTGGTATGGGATAATTTAGCACAGTTACCAGGCTCCTTTTCAATCAGGGTGCTTAAGAGACCGAGCAAAAAACCTCCATCGCTAACGGTCAACTCTCTGGATTTAATTATATGTAATATTTCTCTAAATATTGCTATTCCTGCCAATATGATATCTGCCCGCTTGGACTCGAGCCCGGATATACCCCTTCTTACCTGAATTTTCATGCCTGTCAGATAATTCCATAGGCCCTCAAGCTCACGAAAATTAAGGGTATATCCCCTTATCCGCCGGGGTTCATATTTCACCATGGCCAAGGCAATAGCTACCAATGTAGTGGCAGTCCCACCTACTCCTACTATAGTCCTGGGAGATCGAGGAAATCTTGCAGGGAGACCGGAAAGCCTCTGTCTGATATAAGACCCGAGCCTCTCAAGTTCTTCAGAAGAGGGTGGGTCTGCCCTGAGGAACTCCTCTGTCAGGTTTACGGCCCCCATATTAAGGCTCTGACTATACAATATACCCCTGCTCCCGGCCAATACAAGTTCACTACTTCCACCACCGACATCTATTACCAAAAATGGCCTGTCTATACCAGGCAATGTGGCACATACCCCCATGGCCGATATAGAGGCCTCTTCCTCTCCGGATAATATCTCTACATGGAATCCCTCTGCCTCTGCCAGGTCTAGGAATTCCCTGGAGTTCGAAGCACTTCTCAGAGCAGCGGTACCACAGGCCCTGACATTGCGGGTCCCGAATCTGTCAAGGACCTTATGAAAGGCCCGAAGTGTCTCAATGCCTCTCCTCATGGCCTCTTCAGACAGTCTTCCACTGACAGCAAGGCCCTGTCCCAGCCTCACATTTTTGCGCTCAGATGCCAGGAGCTGTGCCCTATCTTCCAGGACCTGGGCTATAGCCAGCCTGAAGGTCTGAGAACCAAGGTCAATAGCTGCTGCAGTCCTGTCTTTGGGAAATCTTGTATCTTTCATGTATTTGCATATTCTCAGGTACTTCTCAATAAGTTGGGGCATCATTTTGGGTAACCGATCACATCTCCCCCCGGCCAGTGGCGGCTTTTTGAAGGGTTTCAGGAGCATCGCTTGATGCACAAGATCAGGGCACTCTGCCTATTAATCCGCACTGAAACCCTTCAAAAAGCCGCCACTGGCCGGGGACATGAACGGTTAGGCCAGAACTTATTGAGAAGTTACATTTTCAGGACAGGCACAGGGGTCTGCCCCTACAGAAAAATCTCAAATCATGACCGTGGTCAGTATATTATCTTACTAAAATCCCCTTATTGTCCGAAAAAGATCTATATTGGAGGCACAAAGACCCCATTTGCATGAAAGTTTGGGCTAGATCCCTATCCATGAAATACAAAATTTTGATAGTTGAAGACAACCGAAAGCTGGCAGGACTCTTCCAGGAGGCCCTAGGCAATCAGTTTGAGACCTATATAGCCTCTAGTCTAAAACAGGCCCGTTCTTATCTCAAGGGCATTCAAGGGATACTATTGGATCTCCAGCTTCCCGATGGTGAGGGACTGGACCTCATCAGACCGGCACAGGAGGCAAATCCCTCGTGTGTAGTAATCGTGGTCACGGCCTATGGCAGCATCCAGAAGGCAGTTAAGGCATTAAAACTTGGTGCTATAGACTTCCTGGAAAAACCTGTGGACCTTGAGGCCCTGGCTCAACGCTTCCGGGATCTGCTTCCCGCACAGGGACAAAAAGACCTGGTATTCGAATCGGCCAGGATGCTTGAAATACTGCAGGAGGCGGACCGTGTGGCCCCTACACCTTTTCCTGTCCTCATTACAGGAGAGACAGGGACTGGAAAGGAAGTACTCGCCCGTTACATACATCGACATAGTAATCGAGAGAGATTCATCGGGCTCAATTGTGCCAGTGTGCCTCGGGAACTGGCCGATTCGATGCTTTTTGGCCATCTAAAGGGAAGCTTCACAGGGGCTACAGAGGCCCGCATAGGTCTTCTTTCAGCGGCCGATGGGGGGACTCTCTTCCTGGACGAGGTAGGAGACCTGCCAATCCCCATTCAACCAAAACTCCTGAGGTTCCTGGATTCAGGCCACTACCTCCCACTGGGTGATATCCAGGAGTCCAGGAGTGATGTCAGGATTATTGCAGCCACCAACAAAGACCTGCAAGAGGCAGTAAAAAAGGGCTCCTTCAGGGAAGATCTCTATTTTCGTCTCTCTACCTTCCCGCTTCACATACCGCCCCTCAGAGAAAGGAGGGACGACATCATGCCCCTTGTGAGATTCCACCTGGAGAGAGTCAAAGACTTGTTGGGCCGAAGGGCCTGCCTGTCGGACAGGACAAAGGAGCTCCTCCAGGGATATCCGTTTCCAGGCAATGTAAGAGAACTCTTCAATGTCCTGGATCGAGCCGCACTCCTGACAGGCGGGAATATCACCAGCAGGTCAGTCAGGTCGTTTCTAAAAATTTCTTCTGAGAATAGGGTCTCTCCAGGAAATTTCTGGTCTGAGAGCAAGGCACATACCCTGGAAAAAGAGAGAGAACTCATAGATGCAGCCCTGGCAGAATCAGGAGGAAATAAGGCCGCTGCGGCCCGTAGTCTCAAGATAAGCTATAAAACTCTCCTCAACAAGATGAAAAAATTAGGTATGATGTA
>JALTHV010000096.1 GCA_027004315.1 Deltaproteobacteria bacterium | reverse complement strand
TTCAGAAGATCCCAATGATTTAGCTCCACTTAAAGGTGCTAAGTGGGAATTTACATTCACAATTGTTAGTACTTTTACGGATACAATTACCTTTGGGACGGATATCATAAGAGACTCTAGTACTAATGTTGTAGCTCTACCATGTAGAAATGAATATGGATCCCAGGGATTCGTTTTTTATACTTCGTTTCCATGGGGAGGAAGAGGATTCAGTGTAGTAATTAATGGTCCTCTACTAACGGAGTTTTATTCGTTTACCATTAGTGGTAATACCGCAACTGGGAAATATTCTTTAGGCTGGGATTCAAATTTTTATTATATGACAGGGGTAAAAATTAGTGGTCCTTCGGTCCCGGTTTGTGATGCCAAGCATCCGGATCTTTGCTCTACAGAAACAGAGTGCACAGGTGCTGGCCTCAACTGGTGCAATGGACACTGCCAGGCTGACCAGCTAATGGTCCCTTCACCGCCAATCCAGCAACACCTATGAACCCCACAGCCTATAGTTCCGGGATGCCTCTTCTTAATCCAGGCGATACACCTGTAGAGGTAACTCCAGGGATGGTCTCTATCGCCCCAGAGATGAATATCCAGGATTGTAATAACGTGGCAATGCCGATCATGTATATCTACATACCCTCTCATAATATAGGTGTGGATCTATCATCAGCAGTCAGTAATAGCTGCAGTGATGGAATTGCTACCTTTAGCCTCCGGAAGATAGACCTGAGTAATAATCCTGGACTTATAGGTGATATATACTACGGTAGATAAGACTGGTGAGATATTCTACAGTACTTATAAGGTCTTATATCCATCGTTCCACCAGAGGGTTACCCACCAGCATCCTGTAGTTTCAGCCCCTGGAAGGCACTGAAGACTATACCAGCCTGACAGCTCGTCTTGTAAACGATCTTATACCTCGGATAGAAAAACGCATCTATGGCACAGCACTCATCCACCCCTCCCACAGTAATCTCCGTGGACCTGCACTGCCCGTTATGACACAGGCGGATATATCCCTTCCCCTGCTGAGCTGTATGTATCTTGATATAGTTCTTGCCCTGCTCTAAGATCTCAAAAGGTCCCTGTGCCTCCACAATATGCGCGTCTAAAGGTGAAAATCTGATTATTACATCCTGCCCTGGCCCTGCCCTTTGTGCTGGTGATGATCGCCGGTGATGAGATGAGAAAGTTCCTGATAAGGAGGGGTTCAACTGGTCTCCAGAGGCTCCTGGGATGGTAGCCTGTGTGTAACTGTTTACATCCCCGGCCAGCGGTAGCCTTTTGAAGGGTTTCAGGAGCATCGCTTGATGCACAAAATCAAGGCCTCTGCCTATTAATCCGCACTGAAACCCTTCAAAATACTACCCTGAAAGTCGGATAAAGCGTACACTATAAGCCTAATGAATTTAGCTTTCTTACTGAAAAGTAAGGCCTTTTCTTGCCTCTCCAGTAGTGTGCGTATTAGCGCGATACGCACACGTTTCAAAAATGATAAAAAAGTTAAAATCTTTAACGGGTTATCTGGCTATTTAGTAACTTCTCAATAAGTTCTGGCGTAACCGTTCGCGTCTCCGGCCAGCGGTAACTTTTTTCAGGGTTTCAGTGCGGATTAATGGGCAGAGTGCTCTGATCTTGTGCATCAAGCGATGCTCCTGAAACCCTGAAAAAAGCTACCGCTGGCCGGGGGGAATATGATCGGTTACCAAAAATGATGCCTCAACTTATTGAGAAGTTACGCTATTTAAGCGGTTATAGTATACGCTTTATCCGACTTTCAGGCTTTTATACCAAAATCATGCATTCCGAATACAACGAATCCGTAGGGTGGATAAGCGAAGCGCATCCACCATTGTCCTGCATTCTCCAAAAATTCCAAATCCATGCCGGCAATCCCCGATGGCTCCGTAGCGCCCCAATCCGCAGGGGACCATCCGCGCTCAACCGCCCTTGCAAAAGACGACCATGGCCACTCAGAAACCCGCCTCACCAGGCCATGCTTCACGGGATTGTGTGGATGCGGTATTGGTGGATGCGCTTTGCTTATCCACCCTACATCTATATCTGGTGCATGTTGGCAGCCGTGTTCTCATCCATGGTTAATCTTTTTTATGCCAAAATTATGCATTCCGAATACAACGAAAATAATAGTTATAGTGTACGCTTTATCCGACTTCAGACTTCTCCAAATAGCATCAATTAATGGCTATTTTTTTGAACATTTTTAGGAGTAGAGCCGACATCATACAGAAGGCGTTTGGTTGTGCTAACCTAAAATTGACCAGGAACAGGGGTTTGTGCTAACGACCACCCCGAGTACAGAATTTCCTGTAGTAGGATGGTGTTTTTAAACCAATCTCTACAGGAAGAAAGAGGAGTTGCTCACAGTGGATCAATATGAATTTATACGGACAGCCCACAGGGTTTATGGCCGGAACATCAGCGAATTAATTTACCCTTATAGGGTCACCTTGTATTCTACCCTTTTTAGGGGTAGTTGTTAAATTTGCATTACTGACCAATTTCAAGCTCATAGGCATTGTATTTTACGTCTCCGTTAGGCAAGGAATACCCATAATAGATATCCGCTATCAGCCCTGGACAACCTGAGCAGTCTATAGAATCCGGGAAGAAGCTATCAAATCTGACTGTACTGTCCAGAATAACCGTGGGACCATTAAAAAGAGGGATGCCTGTGTCATAGCCTGGCAGATATATGTACATAAGGAGCTGGGCCTGTTGCCCCTGATCCCCTGTAGGCACATCTAAGCTGGGGTTGATGCTGACCTGGCCAGGCGAAACGGTTATGGTATTAGCTGTCGGATTAACAAATGTATTAAGGGAAAGGGCCGGAAGTGGACCAGAGGGATAGCCTGTCTGGCTCTCTGGTTGTACATACTGAGATATGTGTGCTGTATCACCGGTGTGTCTTAGATTATGATGAAACATAGGCCAGGGGCTGTCTGCCAGGCCATGAGAATCTGAATAGATAGCATAGAACCTGCTGTCGCCTGAGCCCACATATATAGTGCCGTCAGGACCAATCGCTGGAGAAGAGTTAACATAGCCTCCTGTATCAAAACTCCACTTTTCTGTCCCATCAGGATTTATAGCATAGAGACTGTTGTCCTCTGAACCTACATATATAGTGCCGTCAGAACCAATCGCTGGAGAAGAATGAACATGGTCTCCTGTCTCAAAGCTCCACTCTTCTGTCCCATCAGGATTTATGGCATAGAGACTGCCATTCCATGAGCCCACATATATGCTGCCGTCAGGACCGATCGTTAGAGAGTAATAAACCAAGCCTCCTGAAAAACTCCACTTTTCTGTCCCATCAGGATTTATGGCGTAGAGACTGCCTGATCCCACATATATAGTGCCGTCAGAACCAATAGCTGGAGAAGAGTTAACATAGTCTCCTGTCTCAAAGTTCCACTTCTCTGTCCCATCAGGATTTATGGCATAGAGACTGCCTGATCCCACATATATAGTGCCGTCAGGACCAATCGCTGGAGAGGACCAAACTCTACCTCCTGTCTCAAAGCTCCATTTTTTCGTCCCATCAGGGTTTATGGCATAGAGACTCTTGTCCTCTGAGCCCACATATATGGTGCCGTCAGGACCAATCGCTGGAGAGGAGTCAACCCCGTCTCCTGTCTTAAAACTCCACTTCTCTGTCCCGCTTGGGTTTATGGCATAGAGACTTCCATCCCATGAGCCCACATATATGGTGCCGTCAGGACCAATCGCTGGAGAGGACCAAACCCAGTCTCCCGTCTTGAAGCTCCACTTCTCTGTCCCATCCGGGTTTATGGCATAGAGACTTCCATCATCTGAGCCCACATATATAGTGCCATCAGGACCAATCGCTGGAGAGGACCAAATCCAGTCTCCTGTCTTGAAGCTCCACTTTTCTGTCCCCGGTGTCCCGGCTAATGCCAGACCGCTCAAGACAGACAGCATAAAGATAATGACCAGAACTTTTAGACCTATTTTCTTCAAAGTGTAAGAAGACACCTCTCCCTCCTTATGTTTTTATTCCTTTCCTTTCATTACCGGGCTCTGCCTCGTAACGCAATCTTAGTCTCAGTGGCTCTGCCACCAAATGGAGGCAGAGCCTCCGGAATTCCGTTCCCAGGCAGGGGCTAGGGTCGAACCCGACATTCCTCTCGTTACAAGGCATTGTCTTGTAAGGCAATCTTGATGTCTTAGCAAAAAATCTTTTTCTCACGCAAGGACGCAAAGCTCGCAAAGGCAATCTATTTTATTAAAAGAGA
>JALTHV010000095.1 GCA_027004315.1 Deltaproteobacteria bacterium | reverse complement strand
TCGAGGCCCAGCAGGCGGCTACTGACAAAGAGGCCGAAGAGGAGGCAGAAGGAACCTCTATCGTAGAAGGAGAAGCCCCTTCAGACAAGTCCCCTGCCCCTGAGGCAACTGCTTAGGCAAAAAATAATTTCGTAGAGCTTTGGAGGACTGATATTATGGTACAGGTTACTGCTGCAATGGTCAAAGAGCTCAGAGAGCAGACCAATGCAGGCATGATGGATTGTAAGAAGGCACTCCAGGAGTGCAATGGAGATATAAAAAAGGCTATAGACTGGCTACGGCAAAAAGGACTGAGCATTGCCGCAAAGAGGGCTGGGCGTGTTACCTCTGAAGGGGCCATACAGTGCTATATACATCCTGGCAATAAGCTGGCTGCCCTGGTCGAGATTGATTGTGAGACTGATTTCGTGGCAAAGACAGATCAATTTGTACAATTTGCCAGGAATCTTGCCATGCATATAGCAGCCGCCAATCCAATCTGCATAAAACGTGAAGACACCCCGGCAGAACTCATAAAAAAAGAGGCGGAGATCTTTCACAGACAGGCCAAGGAATCTGGTAAGCCGGATCATATAATTGAAAAGATCGTTGATGGCCGTATGGAGAAATTTTACAAGGAGGTATGCCTGCTTGAGCAACCCTATGTGAAGGACCCGGATATAACCATCCAGGAGCTTTTAAATGAATTAGTTGCCAAGACAGGGGAAAATATCAGCATTAAGCGTTTTGCACGATTTCAGGTTGGGGTAAAGGCAGAAAATGACTAAGACCTGTAAGGGATCACCAGGCTATAATCGTGTCCTGTTGAAGCTCAGTGGTGAGGCACTCTTAGGGGATGTGCCATATGGGATATCTCCTGCAGTCATGGATGTCCTTGCCCGTGAAATTGTACAGGTCCATGGCCTGGGCATAGAGCTGGGGCTGGTGGTGGGAGGAGGCAATATCTTCAGAGGGATTGCTGGTTCTGCCCAGGGGATGGACAGGACAAGCGCTGATCAGATGGGGATGCTTGCCACAGTCATGAATTCCCTTGCCCTCCAGGATGCCTTAAACAGACATGGCGTCCCTGTGAGAGTGCTCTCGGCTATAGAGATGGGACGGATAGCAGAGCCCTTTATCAGGGGGAGGGCCCTCCATCATCTGGATAAGGGCCGGGTGGTTATATTTGCTGCGGGGACAGGGAATCCATTTTTTACTACTGACACAGCAGCAGCCCTCAGGGCCCTTGAGATCAATGCAGAAATCCTGTTTAAGGCCACCAGAGTAGATGGCGTTTACGACAAGGACCCAGAGAATGCCCCTGATGCCAGGAAATATGATTACCTCACTTATCAGGACGTCCTTGAGAAGGGACTTGGTGTCATAGATGCTACTGCCATATCTCTGGCCAAGGAGGCAGATCTTCCGATAATTATATTCAATATGCAGGTCCCGGGCAATATAGAACGGGCCGTGAAGGGTGAAGACGTAGGTACCAGGATCGGAGGGACTGACAATGAAAAAAGCTGTAATTGAAGAGGCAAACAACAAGATGGGCAAGGCCATCGCTGCCTTTCAGCGGGACCTGGCCCGAGTAAGAACTGGACGGGCCTCTGCTGCCCTACTGGACGGGATTAATGTCGACTATTACGGGACCTCTATGCCCCTCAACCAGGTAGCTTCCGTAGCCATACCAGAAAGCCGGCTTTTGACTATACAGCCCTGGGATGGCAAGATCCTAGGGGATATTGAGAAGGCCATCCTGAAATCCGATCTTGGCCTCACCCCTGCCAATGACGGTAAGATCATCAGGGTAAATATACCACCGTTGACAGAGGAACGTAGAAAAGAGCTGGTCAGACTGGTCAAGAAGATGGCAGAGGAATGCAGGGTGGCAATTCGGAATATCCGTAGAGATGCCATTGAACGGCTGAAGGCCCGGAAAAAGGACAAAGAGATCTCAGAAGATGAACTCTTCAGGTCTCAGGATGATGTCCAGAAGGTAACCGATAAACACATCAAGGAAATAGAAGGAATCATTGCAGAGAAAGAAAAAGAAATTCTGGAGTTCTGAGAGAAAAATGGTCAAGCCGTCAGACCTCATACAGCTCCCGGTTCACGTCGCCATCATTATGGATGGCAATGGCAGATGGGCCAAGCATCGAGGCCTCCCGAGGATCATGGGACACAGACAGGGAGTAAAGACCGTCCGCTCCATAGTCCGTCTATCCAGGGAGCTTGGCATATCAATACTGACACTATATGTATTTTCACAGGAGAACTGGAAACGGCCTAAGACAGAGGTAATGGGCCTGATGGATCTCCTCCATAACCAGTTAAAGGGCGAGCTTGATGAAATGCTCGGTAACCAGATCTCTCTGCGGGCTATCGGACAGATCGAACGTCTACCCAAACGGGTCAGGACCTGCCTTAAAGACACCATCAGACAGACTTCTGGCAATAAAGGCATGATTCTCAATCTCGCCTTGAGCTATGGAGGCAGGGCTGAGATGGCAATGGCTGCCAGGCGTCTTGCAGAAAAATGCCTTTCAGGGACCCTGGATCCTGCAGATATAGATGAGGCCGAGTTTGCCTCAAACCTGTATACAGCCGGTCTCCCTGATCCCGATCTCCTCATTCGTACAAGCGGAGAGTATAGACTCAGCAATTTTCTTCTGTTCCAGGCAGCATATTCTGAACTCTATGTCACTCCCACCCTTTGGCCGGATTTTGATAAAGAAGAGTTCTTAAAGGCCCTTTTTGAATATCAAAGGAGAGAGCGTCGCTTCGGATTGGCCAGCGAACAGCTTCCTAAATTATGCACAGCCAAAGGTTTCTAACTGCCGCGGTCCTTGGTCCTCTGGTCTTCATAGTGCTCTGGTGGGGTGGAAGGAGATTTTTCTATCCAGTCCTCTTGGTGGTATCTGCTATCTGCCTGTATGAGTATTTTGCCCTCTGTTTTCCAGGGCAGCCGGTAATCCATGGCCTGGGGATTATCTTTGGCCTGTTCCCTGTCTGCTCAGCCCTGCTGTGGGAGGACCCTGAATTTATAGTCCTGTCTGTCTATGCCGCCTTTGTCGGGACTATCTTCTTATTCCTCAGCTCGTACAGCAGTTGGTCTAATCCATTGTGGAACTGGGCGACGTTTTTTATGGGCGTTACCTATATAGGTGTATGCGCGGCCCATTTGGAGCTCTTACGTTCTCTGCCTATGGGGAGGGAGTGGGTCCTGTTTCTCTTGCTGACAATTTTTAGTGGTGATGCCGGGGCCTATTATGTAGGAAAAGGCCTTGGAAGGCACAAGTTGTGTCCCAAGATAAGTAAGGGAAAGACAGTTGAGGGGGCCATTGGAGGACTGGCTGTAAACGCCATAGTAGCCCTCTTCATCTGGTTTACAGTCTTGAGAAACATCGATCCAAGGATCCTGGTGCCATTGGCACTGGGCATTGGTGCAATTGGTCAGATTGGGGACCTGGCCGAATCGATAGTTAAACGTTCTGTTGGGTCCAAGGACTCGGGCAAAATACTTCCAGGGCATGGGGGCATGTTTGATAGGATCGACGCACTGCTCTTGGCCACTCCTTTCTTATATTGGTTCCTTTACCTGGGAAAGATAGATGGTGTGGTGATCAGATGACAAAAGACAAATATATATCTCTGCTGGGATCTACCGGTTCTATTGGGACCAGTGTCCTCGATGTGGTAAGACGTTCCAAGGGACAGTTTTCAGTGGTGGCCCTTGCTGCCGGGAAAAATGTCAAGTTACTCGTGAAACAGATAAGAGAATTCAATCCCAGGGTCGTGGCTGTAATGACCTCTGAACTGGCAGATCAGGTCAGATCTGTAGCTGAGTCTGCCAGCACTGAGATCCTTTATGGGAAAGAAGGCTATGAAGCCGTGGCGACCCTCAGTGAGGCGAATCTTGTGGTATCGGCCATAGTAGGTGCAGCAGCACTCACACCTACCCTTGCTGCTATTGAGGCAGGGAAAGATCTGGCCCTTGCCAACAAGGAGGCCCTTGTTACTGCGGGCCCCCTGGTTACATCCCTTGCGAAGAAAAAAGGTGTAGCCCTGATACCTATAGACAGCGAACACTCTGCCATCTTCCAGTGTCTTAGGGGACATCGCAAGGAGGACCTGAGGCGTATAGTACTTACTGCCTCTGGTGGTCCATTCAGGAGCCGGAGCAGAGACGAGCTTTTCAATGTAACTCCGGAAGAGGCCGTAAGCCATCCCAATTGGTCCATGGGGGCAAAGATCTCTGTGGATTCAGCCACCTTGATGAATAAAGGCTTAGAGATAATAGAGGCTCGATGGCTCTTTGATACCCCGCTGGATCAGATAGATGTCCTGGTCCATCCACAGAGTATCGTACATTCCATGGTGGAGTTTATTGACGGCTGTGTACTGGCGCAGATGGGCATACCGGATATGAGGCTGCCAATATCCTATGCCCTGTCCTGGCCCGGGCGTCTGGAGCTGGACCTCCCCAGGCTTGACCTGATAGATGCCTGCCCTCTCACCTTTGAGAGGCCACAGGCAGAAAAATTTCCTTGCTTTAGACTGGCACGCGAGGCGGCAAAGAGGGGTGGAACTGCCACCACTGCTCTCAACGCGGCAAATGAAGTGGCGGTAGAGGCCTTTCTCCAGAGACGTCTGGGCTTTATGGGAATACCTGAAGTAGTTCAAGGTGTACTCGAGACCTTTCCTGTTGAGGAGATCAGAGACCTTGATGACGTGCTGAATGCAGATGCCCTGGCACGGTTAAAGGCCGATACTATTATACAGGATATGGAGATATCCATATGACTACGGCCTGGTCTTTTATACTGGTACTCAGTGGCCTGATCCTGGTCCATGAATTTGGACACTTCATTGTGGCCAAGGGGTTCGGTATCAAGGTCCTGAAATTTTCCCTGGGTTTTGGCCCCAGGATCTGGGGTATAGTGCGTGGAGACACGGATTACTGTATCTCTCTATTCCCCCTCGGTGGCTTTGTAAAGATGCTGGGTGAGCAGCCAAGGGAGACCTTATCTCCAGAAGAGATACCCTTGTCCTTTTCCCACAGGCCGGTTTGGCAGAGGGCTGCCGTGGTGTCCGCAGGCCCTGTCTTCAATTTTCTCTTTGCCTGGATCGTCTTTTTTGTGATATTTTTGGCATATGGAAACCCTGTTATTTTGCCGGATATCGGCAAGGTCCAGCCTGGTTCCCCTGCCGAAAAGGCAGGGATAGCGCCTGGAGACCACATAATTGCCATAGATGGGCACAAGGTATATACATGGTCAAAGCTATCTAAGCTAATAAAGGCTGGTGGTGGGCGTAGTGTTGTCCTGACATTAGAACGGGGTAAGAAGACCATCTCCATAAGGGTCACCCCTGCAATTAACAAGCTCAAAGATATCTTTGGGGAAGAGGTCGAGACGCCTGTAATAGGAGTTACTGCAGCAGGTAGCATCAAGATCAAAAAGCTAAACCCATTAAGCGCTGTAGGGATGGCATGTTCCCGCACCTGGGAGATCACAGCCCTTACATGGAAGGTCCTGGTGAAACTCATTCAGAGGGTAGTCCCTCTCTCCAGCCTCGGCGGACCCATAATGATTGCCCAAATGGCCGGTCAAGAGGCAGCACAGGGCATCCTCAATCTCTTCTACTTTATGGCCTTACTCAGTATCAACCTGGGATTTCTAAATCTACTTCCCATACCCATCTTGGATGGTGGCAGCCTGGCCTTTTTGGGGCTGGAGGGCCTTACCAGGCGCCCACTCACCAGGCGTCAGATGGAGATTGCTCAACAGATCGGGATTGTTATTCTTGGGTCCCTGATGTTATTGATCTTTTATAATGATATTGCCCGGCTCTTGGGATCTTCTCATCTAGTTGGCGCCCCCTGACTAATGAGATAATCCATGCTAATTCTATCTATCGAGACATCGGGCCGTATGGGAGGTGTGGCCTTGATAAAGGACGGAGTACCTGTGGCCGAAGTAAACCTTGTCAGCAAAGAGACACACTCCCGCAGATTAATGGTCCTTGTCAAGTGGTTGATGCAGAGATATGATATTGACTGGTCTGATCTCGATCTTCTGGGCATAGGCCTGGGTCCTGGAAGTTTTACTGGCCTCCGGATAGGTCTTGCTACTGCAGAGGGCCTGGCCTTTGCAATAGGGATCCCTGTAATAGGTGTCCCGACCCTTGATGCCCTTGCAACCCAGGTTGTCCCTTGTAAGGAAGACCTTGTATGTCCCATGCTGAATGTCAGAAAGTCACAGGTCTACACAGCCACCTATCAAGGCAGAGACCCTGGTAAACTAAAAAGAACAAGTCCATATCAGGTCATTTCTCCAGAAGAGTTTGTGACCTCAATGCCTTGTGGCCACAGGATATTACTGCTCGGAGATGGGCTTTTGCCTTATCGGGATATCTTTGTACATGGATTGGGTGACCGGGCAGTCGTGCTCCCCAGCCATATGACCCATGTAAGGGCTGCATCAGTTGGCATCCTGGCAGAATCTATATGGCAAAGGGATAGGAAGGCCAATGATTTTAAGACATTAAGGCCAATCTATGCCCGCCCGTTTGAGATAAGGGTAAAAAATGGCCTTCAGGGACAGAAAGGAACTCCATCTTGATCTATAGGCACCAGACTTTTAGGCTGTAGACTAAAGGCCATTAGCTCAAATTTATTTTCCTAGTAAAATAATTAAGGAGGGATCTATGTTTGGTCGAATATGTCCTTACTGCAAAGAAAAAATCAAGAAAGATGCCATTGTATGCCGATATTGCGGCAGAGATCTTGAGCCAATAAATAAGCACAATTCTTTCTCTCCCAATAGAATTTTCCTGGGCCTTGCAGGACTGACTGCCGGTGCCGCCTTGACCCTGGCAATCGGTTACTGGAGGGAACGACGTAGATGGCAGGAGATCTCAACAGGCAACAGGCCTAATAATATTTGTTCATTTTCCGGCCGGCATTGGCAAAATCTTTCCAATATTCAGGGCTAATTTGGTGCATTTCGGAAGAACAATGCAAATTTGTCCACAATTAAGACCCTGGAGAGACTCCATTAACGATGGACCTTGCATTTAATAAATAATAATAAGACTGGGTCATGATCCGGGTTATATAGTAGGATTCAGGACTTCACTTTTCTATAGCTACGTCGTTTCCCCGCCAGTTTGCATTTACGCCTGCAATTTTTGCAGATAGCGGGCTGAGTTGGTCTATGGGGTTTCTTTAGACATTGCATATTAATCTAACCTCCATTATTTATTGTTATTTGCCTCAAAGTCGAAAAAGTTTTTATTAACTCACTCTCTTTCGCCGGAATGACGTACAGGCTTAATTTATTGTAAGCAATATATATGCCGATTATTTTAGCATAATCATGCAGACAGATACAGCTTTTACATGGAGGACAATTGTATGTCTAAAAGACAAATAAAGGCGATAATTCTGTCCATTTTGCCTGTATTGTTATGCTATATCACGTCAATACAGGCAAAAACCTTTAAAATTGCAGACTATAACGTGGAAAATCTCTTTGACCTTACACGGAGTGGAACAGAATACCGGGAATATATTCCTAATACTAGATATGGCTGGACTAAGCATATTGCAGACATCAAGTATGGCAATATCGCCAGGGTAATAAAGGACCTTGGAGCTGATGTCGTCACCCTGGAAGAGATCGAGTCGAGAAAGGCCCTTATCTCTCTGCGTGACAGGCTGCGGGACTTCGGGGTGGACTACCCATATCTCGCGATTGCAGACTCCAGGGCCACGGCAGTTAAGTGTGCCATTTTGTCCAAGTTCCCGATCATCAAAAAAAAAGAGCTACATCCTCACGATGAGATAGCAAGGTGCATACTCGAGATAACCCTTGATATCCAAGGCACCCCCCTCATTCTTTTTGTCAATCACTGGAAGTCAAAACATGGCCCAGAGAGTATGAGAATAGTCTATGCAAAGAGACTCAGGAGAGAAATAGACCGGCTAAAGGGGAATACGGATTTCATATTGATGGGTGATTTCAATTCAAATTACAATGAATATAAGACATTTCTAAATTCCAGAGAATTAAATGACACTAATGGTATCACTGGAATCAATCAAATTTTAAAGACTACAAAAGACAATAAAATGGTCGATGAAGAGACCCTCGTACACCAGGCCTCAAATAAATATCTCTATAATCTGTGGCTTGAACTAAGTAAAAACAGACGCTGGTCTTATATCTTTTCCGGTAATATGGAGAGCCCAGACAATATGATTGTATCTAAAGGACTCTACGACAATAAGGGGATCTCCTATGTCGATAATTCATTTGATAAGTTCGCCCCACATTACCTTTTCAGGGGAAATTCTATCTATTCCTGGCAACGTACCAGAAGCGGCAGACATGAAGGTAGAGGCTACTCGGATCACCTACCGATTTTTGCATACTTTTCTACTGAGCCCTTTCACTTCAGAGGCAGAGGCAATCTTCCGCAAAAAGCCCCCTGCATACAGAAGAAAAAGGCCGGGCCTCCACACATCTTATTTGATCTAAATAGAGCAGACAGAGAGGAACTTATGTCTATTAAGGGAATTGGCCCTGCCCTTTCATCAAGAATTATAGCTGGGCGCCCCTATAAAAGCATAGATGATCTGCGTAGGGTGAAGGGAATTGGCCGCAAAAGGCTCAAGAGACTTCTTCCCTATTTTGTAGTCAGGCCCTAATTTAGGCTGTAGGCTATCTTTCTATCTTCGAGGTACCATAGAATGAAATTCAGGCCATGTATTGACCTCCATGGTGGTAAGGTAAAACAGATCGTTGGATCTACTCTTAGTGACAACAATCCCAAGGCCCTCAAGGAAAATTTTGTCGCCGACAGATCTCCATCCTATTATGCACAACTCTTTCGAAGGGACGGCCTGACAGGTGGGCATGTGATTATGTTGGGGCCGGGAAACGAGGCCGCAGCCATAGAAGCCCTCTCAGCATGGCCGGGTGGCCTGCAGATAGGCGGCGGGATTACAGCGGACAATGCAAAATACTGGCTGGATCAAGGGGCAGCAGCTATTATAGTGACCTCATATGTCTTTAGTAAGGGCTTCATACGCGAGGAACGGCTCAGGTCTCTTGCCGGAATCGTGGGCCGGGATCGGTTGGTCTTGGACCTGAGTTGTAGGAAGAGGGGTAAAGATTACTATATCGTCACTGACAGATGGCAGCGGTTTACCAAGGTGACTATCTCTCCTGAGACTCTGGAGTATCTGTCTAGGTACTGCTTTGAGTTTTTGATCCATGCAGCAGATATAGAGGGAAAATGCAGGGGGATAGAAAAGGACCTCGTGGAATTCTTGGGCCGTTCGGCACCTATACCTACTACATACGCCGGGGGTGCCCGCTCAATTGAAGACCTTTACCTGGTAAAGGAACTCGGCCGGGACAGATTAGATGCCACCATTGGGAGTGCACTGGATATCTTTGGGGGCAAGGGAGTCTCCTATGCTGATGTGGTGGCCTTTAATAGGTAAGTTCTCAATAAGTCCTGGCGTAACCGTTCGCGTCTCCGGCCAGCGGTAGCTTTTTTCAGGGTTTCAGGAGCATCGCTTGATGCACAAGATCAGGGCACTCTGCCCATTAATCCGCACTGAAACCCTGAAAAAAGCTACCGCTGGCCGGGGGGAATATGATCGGTTACCAAAATAAAGCCTCCACTTATTGAGAAGTTACTTTAATAGGGAATAAGTAACCGATCACAGGGTGCTTCTTTTTCCAACATGCTCTTGCCCCTTGTTTTCTAAGATACGTTCATTTGCCATGTGTACCCTGCGATTTTTACCCGGACCCTCTTTTCTTTTCTGAAGGCTTTCGTCCTAATAGATACATATTTATAGTTTTCCCCCTTCGCTGAATTATGCAGCGGCATTGCAGCAGTCATTGTCGTGACAAATATGACCTTCTAGCTTTATATTAAAATATCACGTCTGAATGGAGAAAACTATATCACATGGGAAGAGAACTACAGACATAGTGAGTTTTTTTTAAGGCCATGACCCTGACTCCCTTGATTTCTGCCTCCAAATACCTGGCCATAATGATTCCCACCATGGCCCTGGGGATAGTCTTGGTCAACTTGGTCACTAACCTCCAATTGCTGCATCGTATCTCCTGGCTAGTGAGACCGATCACCAGATTTGGTCACCTGAGGGACGAATGCGGGTTGAGCTTCATTACGGCCTTTGGCTCCCCGACAGCCGCCAATAGCATACTGATGGAGCTTTACCAGAAAGGCAAGATCGGAAAGAGGGAACTCTATGTGGCCTCTCTTACCAATTCTTTTCCGGCCATTATCATGCACTTACGTTCCATGCTCCCTGTTATTGTGCCCTTATTGGGCCTCACTGGCCTGGCCTATTTTGGTATACTTTCTGTGCTGGGCCTGGTGAAGACCGGGCTGATACTCCTGATCGGAAGGATAATTCTCCCTCAAAGAAAGGATAATCATCCGATAAATGAAGAGAAAGAGAGACCGACTTTCTCATCAGCGCTCTGGAAAAGTATCCGCCAGTCAAAGAAAGTAATTATAAAAATAGTAATGGTTACTGTTCCGGTGACAGTAGCCACGTTTGTCCTGATCGACCTCGGGGTCTTTGATGCGCTGGCCCGGTATCTGAAAGATATACCCAAATATCTCCCAATAGCTCCGGAGGGGATCCCTATTATTGCTGCACAGTTTGTCAGCAGTATAGCTGCCTATACGGTGGCCTCCAATCTTCTGATCAACGGGGTCCTCTCCGGCTACCAGATAATAATCATTCTCCTTGTGGGGAATATACTGACCACTATCACGGGACTGCGATATATTGTCCCCTATTATATAGGTATCTTTGGCCCACGGCTGGGAGTAGAGTTAATGCTCATCTCTACTGCCTTGAGGCAGGGCCTGGTATTGATAGCTATCTTTCTATTGATCATGTTTCGCTAAACTTCTAACAGATAAGGAGAATTTTATAATGAAGACAAGAGGACAGATAGAGGGAATTAAGACCCTGGGTTTTATTGGCGGGGGACAGATGGCAGAGGCCTTAATAAAGGGAATTTTGTCCAAGGACCTCTTGCAACCAGACCAGATCATGGCATCTGACCCGTCAGGACTCAGGAGAAATCACCTCAAGGAGACATATGCCATAAAGACGACTTCAGAAAACAGGGAAGTGATCCAGACCTCGGAGGCCATAGTCCTGGCGATAAAGCCCCAGATCATGGCCATAGTCCTTGAGGACATTGGTCCCTATATAGAAAAAAGTCATCTCATTATATCTATAGCTGCAGGAATCACCCTGCATTTTTTGGAAAATGGTCTCCCTGAAGGCACGAGAATAGTACGGGTGATGCCCAATACCCCTGCATTGGTTCAGGCAGGGGCTGCTGCATTATGTGGAGGGGCTGGTATCCATGATGGAGATCTGGATATAGTCCGGCAGATATTGGAGGCAGTGGGCAAGGCAGTCACAGTATCAGAGGACTTAATGGATGCAGTCACAGGGCTCAGCGGTAGCGGGCCGGCATATGTCTTTACATTTATGGAGGGACTTATTGATGCAGGAGTACGAGAAGGACTGCCAAGAACCGTTGCCCAGGAATTGGTATCTCAGACTATACTGGGGGCGGCCCTCATGTGCCAGAATACAGGTAAACAGCCGGCAGAGCTCACCTCAATGGTGACCAGCCCTGGGGGGACCACTATTGCGGGTCTATATGCCCTGGAACGTGGTGCCTTTCGCGGGGTCTTAATGGATGCAGTCAGGGCTGCAACTGAGAGGTCCAGGGAACTTGGCGGATGATGAATCAGAAGATAGGCTATTTGTAACCGTTCACGTCCCAGGCCAGCGGTAGCCTTTTTCGGGGTTTCAGGAGCAGCTTGATGCACAAGATCAGGGCACTCTGCGTAACTTCTCAACTCAAGTTTCGGAATTGTATAATTAGCTTAAAAAACATTGGATTAGCCATGGACACACATGGACTTACATGGACTTACATGGACAAATACCTTTAGTCATGCCCGACTGGGCATGACTAAAACTCCAAGAAGGCAGCTATTGGCTGCCTGGGGGATTTGGCGGCCATTGTCAGGGCTGCCAAATTGTCTATGTGGGTCCTTGTGAGTCCATGGCTAAAAAAGTCTTTGATCTTGGATGTATTATTTGTCTTTACTTTCAACAGGTTATTTTAAGTCAGAGTAACTTCTCAATAAGTCCTGGCAATACAGTGTTCCCCCTCACCCAAACCCTCTCCCCTGGGGGAGAGGGCAGGGTGATGGGGGTGCTTCTTTTGGAAACGATTTGCGTTAGCCCTGTAAGAGCCTGAAAGTCGGATAAAGCGTACACTATAACTATTATTTTCGTTGTATTCGGAATGCATAATTTTGGCATAAAAAAGATTAACCATGGATGAGAACACGGCTGCCAACATGCACCAGATATA
>JALTHV010000094.1 GCA_027004315.1 Deltaproteobacteria bacterium | reverse complement strand
TAACCGTTCACACCCCCTTCTGTTGCAACCGTCCATGTCCCCGGCCAGCGGTAGCTTTTTTCAGGGTTTCAGTGCGGATTAATCGCAGAGTGCCCTGATCTTGTGCATCAAGCGATGCTCCTGAAACCCTGAAAAAAGCTACCGCTGGCCGGGAGGAATGTAAACGGTTACGCAGTAGCCTTTGACCGGGGACGTGAACAGTCACTGCCTGACAGCCTTCAGTCTATTTATACCTAAATGTTTGGCACTATCCAAGCCTGCCTAATGCCGCCTCCAGCCTATCCATCCCGTTCTTGATGATCTTCAGATCAGTGGCATAGGAGAAACGCATGAAGCGATCATCTCCAAAGGCAATCCCCGGTACTGCCGCAATCCTGGCCTCTTCCAACAGGTAATTGGCCATATCTAGTGAGCCTTCAATCTTGTGACCTGCTGGTCCCTTCCCATAATAGGATGAGAGATCAGGGAATACATAAAAGGCCCCTTTAGGTTCTGTGCACGATATCCCTGGAATGGCCCTGAGCATCTCCATGATGCGGTCCCTTCTCTCAAGAAATGCTTCTCTCATGCGTCTTACGCAGTCTTGAGGACCAGCCAGGGCGGCCAGAGCGGCCTTCTGGGCTATGGAGTTGGGATTGGAGGTACTCTGGCTCTGTATCTTGGTTGCCACCCTTACCAGTTCTTCAGGACCGGCAAGATAGCCTATGCGCCAACCCGTCATGGCATAGGTCTTTGATACGCCATTTACTACTGCTACGTGGTCCTGGGCCTCAGGGACTATAGAGGCAATATCTTCCGGTCCCTGGCCATCAAAACGGATCTGGTCGTAGATGTCGTCGGTTATTACCAAAAAATTGTTCTCGAGCGCCAATTTGGCTACGGCCTTGAGGTCATCCCTGCTGTATATGGCACCACTGGGGTTTGATGGGCTGTTTATAATCATGGCCCTTGTCTTGGGCGTTATCATCGCGCTCAGGGCCGCTATATCCAGGGCAAAGTCCCTAGCGGGGTCGCTTTTAAGGAACCTGGCCTTGCCACCTGCAAGTTCGACTATTGCCGGATAGGATACCCAGTAAGGCACCGGGATTATGACCTCGTCTCCAGGGTCCAGAATGGCCTGGGCTATGTTGTAGAGGACCTGTTTCCCACCCGTAGATACCATCACCTCTTCAGGCCGGTATGTCAGTCCATAGTCGTGTCCAAGCCTATTGGCTATGGCCTCTTTTAGCTCAGGTATGCCACCTACCGGGGTGTACTTTGTAAATCCATCCTGGATGGCCTCTATGGCGGCCTCCTTTATATGATCAGGGGTGTCAAAATCCGGCTCTCCTGCAGAGAGATTCACAATATCGACTCCCTCTGCCTTGAGTACCTTGGCCTTTGTATTTATGGCCAGTGTGGGGGATGGTTTCAGACTCTGTACACGTTCTGCAAGGGAAAGGGTCCAGGACATTTTTGCTACTCCTTTTGTTGTTAATTCAGTACCTGAACGAAAAGTCCGTTCAGACACAATTTTGATGTCCTCGCAAAAAGTCTTTTTTCACGCAAAGTCGCAAAGCTCGCAAAGGCAATCTATTGTCATTAAAAGAAAAAACTTTGCGCCTTTGCGCCTTTGCGTGATATTTTGGATTTTTTACGGAACCATCAATTTTAAATTCTAAATAATGATTCCTTATGTAAATTAAAAAAAACAAATTTCAGAGTTCTCGTTCAGACACTATTTATAGGAAATAGTATCTTGGATTTATCATAAAATACCTTCTCCAGATAGAGTCCCTGGGCAGGGGCAGTAGGACCGGCAGTAGAACGGTCTTTAGAGGCAAGTACCTGTGTCATGTCTTTATGGGGTCTTATCCCCAGACCGATCTGCACCAGAAGTCCCACTATATTTCGGACCATATAACGGAGAAAGCCGTCAGCGGCAACATGAAACATGTAGTGTATTCCTCTGGATGGAGGGAATATTTCCCCAGTCACGGCCTCGATTTTACAGAGATATAGAGTGCGGATACTCGTGTTTGCACTACTTCCGCTGGCCCTGAAGGCACTGAAGTCATGGGTCCCCATGAGCGATAGGAGTGCCTCTTCCATTGAAGGAAGGTCCAGAGAACGGTTTAGCACCCAGGCTCTGTCTTCCCAGAGGGGAATCCGGGTATCTGCAACCAGTATACGGTAACAGTAAACCTTACATACAGAGTCCCGAATCGAGTGAAATCCAGAGGAGACCTCGGATGCATCCAGTATGGCTATGTCTCTTGGCAATAGGCTGTTTAGACCTTTTAAGAGGCCCTTAATGGGTATCTCTGTATCGGTATGAAAATTTGCTACCTGGGCCAGGGCATGGACCCCTGCATCGGTCCTTCCTGAGCCTACGATGCGTACCTGCTCGCCTGTCATCTTCTCTAAGGCAGTCTCGATGACTCCCTGTATGGTCAATCGGTCAGTCTGCCTTTGCCACCCATGGTATCTAGTCCCGTTATATTGGATAGTAAGCCTTATATTTCTCAACGGAGATCCAGGTCGTTAGGGGTAAAGAGAGAGCGTATTCAGACCGAGAGATTCATCCAGTCCAGCCATGATATTGAGGTTCTGCACTGCCTGTCCCGAGGCACCTTTTATCAGATTGTCTATGGCGGATATAAGGACGAGTCGACCTGTATGTCTGTCTGACTTTGCCCCGATATCGCAAAAGTTACTTCCTCTCACATAGGATACGTTGGGGAAGGTATCTTCCGGGAGTATGCGGACAAACGGAGAAGTCTCGTAGAATTCCTTTAATATGCCAAGGACCTCAGAGGTAGAGATCTCATCAACAGGTTGTGTGTAGATGGTAGAGAGAATACCACGTGACATGGGGACCAGATGTGGAATAAAAGTGATAGCCACGGGTCTATCTGCTGCCACTGAAAGTTCCTGCTCTATTTCAGGTAGGTGCCGGTGCTCAGCTATCTTATAGGCCTTAAATGCCTCATTGACCTCGCAGTAGATGGTAGCAGGGGAGGGGTTACGACCGGCCCCGCTTGCACCGGACTTTGAATCCACTATTATACCCTGGGAGCTGATTATCCCTGAGCGCAAGAGCGGGATGAGGGGGAGAAGCGCGCTGGTGGGATAGCATCCAGGATTTGCCACAAGCTGTGCTGAGGGGATATATCTGCCATAGATCTCAGGAAGTCCATATACTGCTTTATTGAGCAGATCAGGGACAGCATGGGCCTGATACCAGGCCTCATAGGTCTTGCAGTCCCTCAGGCGGAAGTCGGCTGAGAGGTCTATGACCCTGAGACCTGCATCAAGAAATTTGGGGACTACTGACATGGCAACCCCATGCGGGACTGCTGTAAATATAAAATCTATAGACCTGTCCAAGAGGCCTTCATCAGGTGGAGTAAAGATGAGATCGCTATAGCCATGCAGCGAGGGAAAGACCTCTCCTGCCGAGTGACCTGCATATTTTCTGGAACTCACTGCAACTACTTCCACCTGTGGATGCAGTTTAAATATACGCAGGAGCTCAACCCCTGTATAACCAGAACCCCCTATTATTGCTATGCGTAGCATCTTTTGTCTCCCCCCGGCCAGACGTAAAGGCTTACAAAGACTCTAATTCGCAGATTACAAGGCCGAAAAAGGGGATTAATTCCCGTAGCTTACCACGAATTTATGTAACTTCTCAATAAGTTGGGGCATCATTTTTGGTAACCGATCATATTCCCCCGGCCAGCGGTAGCTTTTTTCAGGGTTTCAGGAGCATCGCTTGATGCACAAGATCAGAGCACTCTGCCCATTAATCCGCACTGAAACCCTGAAAAAAGCTACCGCTGGCCGGAGACGCGAACGGTTACGCCAGGACTTATTGAGAAGTTACGAATTTATCGTTTGGAGTATTGATAGCGTTTTCTGGCCCCTGCAAGTCCATATTTCTTGCGCTCTTTTACCCGGGCATCCCTGGTAAGGAGATCGGCCTTTTTTAAGGGAATGCGGTATTCATCGTTCGCCATCAGGAGCGCGCGGGCTATACCATGACGAATTGCCTCAGACTGGCCACTCTTTCCACCGCCCTTTACCCTAACTACGGTATTAAATTTGCCATTAGTGTCGGTGACCACAAAGGGCTGTTCCGCAACAATACGGGCAGTATCTATGTCAAAGTATTCATCAAAAGACCTGCCATTAACCGTAATATTTCCTTCGCCAGGAGATATCCATACCTGGGCTATAGCAGTTTTTCTCTTTCCAGTACCATAATAACGCATCTCTTCCATGTTTATCTTAATCCTCTACTTAGTTCCCAAAAAATTATTTGTGAATATTTGGTGATATTCTGCTTTCTATAACATACTGCCTGTAAGCC
>JALTHV010000093.1 GCA_027004315.1 Deltaproteobacteria bacterium | reverse complement strand
CTTAGAAAGGCAGTATAATTCCTCTTCTTACTATCAGAATCTACATGGAGAAATTGCCAAGGGACAAATCCTGAAGTTTAGTGGTCTTATTGAGAAAGGAACTTATGCTTGGGGAAGCATCACCATCCATGAGGGGTGTGGAGAGGATACTACTTACGATGGGATCGTGTATCAGGTCTATCTGAAACAGACCGAGGCTGGCTGGCAGGGGACCAGTCAAAATATCAAAAGTGAATTTGATTTTACACATGATGTCTCAAATATAGATCTCAGAGACCTTCCAGGTGTTCACACCGTCTCTGGAAAATTGATAAATGCATCGGGTGTTGTACCAATCGTCATTGTGAGTTGTTATTCAGATACTTACAGAGACAGCAGCACAAAGACATTCAAATTTACACTTGCAGATGGTGGAACTAACTATCTAGCATTAGATACAGAATCAGACTCTTACTACCTAGCGCATGACCCTACAACAGGCGAGTATTATCCTACAGACGATTGGGATAATGCATATCAATTTGTTTTAGATAAAGACATTGACTTTGGGACCATAGACTGCAGCAATATTGCATCTTCACCCCCAGAATCTGAGAAGTCTAAGGCATTTTTTAGTATCCATAGAGAATTCACTGTTGCTTCAAATAGCGATAAAATTAATGCTGGTCTACAGAATGCACAGCTAGGATATGGACTGAGCATCTATAATGCAGATGATGACACCGATACGCTGCTTGGCAATATTCAATGCACAGTAAACGCAGACAATATTACAGATATTGATTATAGCCAATATGCAGAAAGAGATGATGATAGTATAAAATGGACCTTTCCATCAGACTATACCATTGCTGAAAATAATTGGTTGTGGCTAGGATCACATACAAATTTGTCCGAAGAGAAAGATATACCCATTAGTATATCCAGGGAAATGGATAAAGATAGCTTTGATAGTGATGGTAATGAATCAGTTACATTTAGCATAAGTTTTAAGGATACAGATTTTGCTTACTTAGGTGGTATGATTCAGACAAGCCAAAACTCTCTAGTAGATGCCTCTATTGTTCTGGATAGCTTCCAAACAGATGCACCTCTCTATCCGTATCGCCCCTTTCCGAAAAAAGATGAGCATGGCATTGAATTTAATCTTGACAGATCAAAGCTTCAGCCCAACAAGACCTATACATTTTCTGCTATCATAAGGGTAAAGCTAAAGAGTGACAACCCATCTCCAGTCCTTTACAAGCCAGAGGTTGGGTTTTTTGTCGGTGATTCTCGAAAGTCTCTCGGCACCCAGACAGGAAAGACCGTTGCGATCTCAGATGGGGCGCTCCCTGAGCATATCCACTATGTATCTGTATCAACTAATACCTCTAATACTTGGAGTATAAGCTCAGATGATCAGCTATCAGCTGATCTGTCAGAGGTGTGTAGACAGGTAAATCTGCTTCCTGGTGACTGCAACGGAGATGGCACGGTCAGCATTGATGAGATCCAAAAGGCAATAAACTGCTTCCTCGGCAAGCAGAATGCCTGTTGTGATAAGTGTGACCTGAATTCCAATGGCACAGTCAGCATAGATGAAGTGCAGAGGGTCATAAATGCTTTTTTGGGGAAATAGTAGCTGAAGGCTCAAAGATGAAAGCTCAAAGATGGGATCAGGGGCATAGCGGATAGGCCCCCGTATTGCCAGAAGGATCGGTCGAGGCAATAAATTGAGAATACCTGTAAATTTATTCAGAAACAGCGTTATCCCTTTGAGACACATGGGTCATTATGAAGTCAGGAAATACAGGGGCTGGCACTATCACATGTTAACCTGTAGGGTGGCGCACTTTTTTCTCCGGCACATTAGAATCCGATTGGGGAAAAGCGCCATCCATTATTCTGTTGCATATCTTTCGCACCGGCGAAAAAACATCGCGAAGCGCGAATAGGAGTTACAAGTATCGTTGTAGGGTTAAGAAAGGAAAGAGAATTACTTAAATGTTGCGCGAAAATGGAGTAACTTGCTAAAAAATCCAATGTAATTAACGGGTTACAGATATATTTTTCTGAATTAACCGAAGATACAAATTTTTTATCATCAAATTGGTAACTTATTGATTATACAACACTTTATGAGATTGAGACCCTTACAGCAAATCCACTTTGCCTTTTTGAAAAGTTTAATCTTTTCAAATAGTTAGAGGTTGCAATGCTAAAAAGATCAATGATTCACGGTTCTTACGTATACAGCTACCCGGAAACCCTTGCTGTATCGGGCTTTCAGAAGAATTTGAAAAATTTCGCGCAACATTTAAGAATTATGAAACTGAAAAGAGGGTTGATTTTATCTCTAGTCACATTTTCTTTTATTGCCTTGCAGGTAATAGTAATTTTCATAAGCGCTTTCGGAAGTCAGAGCCAAGTCTTGACTGAAAGAGGAAAGACCTGGCATGTTGATGACGACTTGAAAGACTGGTCTAATACCGACTTTAAACTCATTCAGTGTGCAGTGAATGCTTCAAGTCCTAGCGATACTATCATTGTTCATGCGGGCTCTTATAATGAGGTAGAAATCATCATTCTGCCTGGAAGAGAAGTAATAGTTGATAACGGGGCAGTTGTAAAAACAAAGCATCTTTTAGTTTGCCAAAATGCAAGTTTAATCATCAGGGGAACGTTTTATACCCCGGTGATTAATTTGGAGGAAGGAGGACGGATATCTCTAGAAGAAGGCGGAGTTATACATCTTCGCGATGAATTCAATCCTATACCTGTTCTTTTGGTACATGGCTGGCGTGGTTCTTGTGAAATCTGGTCGGATTTAGAAAAAGAATTAAGTAATGACCATATTCCTTATTATTGTTTTGACTATTCCCCTGCAAATGGAGATATTAGACAATATGCAAACGCCCTTGCTGAAACAATTAGAGATCTACGGGAAGGAAGAAAGAAGTTTGTTGGTTTAGAGGATCTTGATAAAGGCTATAAGGGAAACTTTAACATCGTTTGCCATTCAATGGGTGCTCTTGTAACACGCTACTATATGGAGAAGTTGGATGGTTATCGTTATGTGAGCCAATGGATAGGTGTTGCACCAGTAACTCATGGCTCAGCCTTTGCTGATGAGGAATCTATTTTGTGGCTTGCATGGCCTCTTCGCTTTTTTTTCAATATGGTCATCAAGGACTTGCGAGAAAATGGCTCTATTGTTCAGATGAGGACAGATAGCGATTTGGTGAAAGAGTTAGACAAAGATGGTGTTGCCCCAGGAATCAAATACAGGATTATAGTTGGCGTTAATCAAAATCACGACACTTCATTTGCCAATAGAGGGAAAACTCCTGTTATGGTTATAGACAGCAGGGGAAAGCGCTGTCATGGTCTTACATTTTTAGGAGACGGCCTTGTAGCCCTTGAGCAAAGCAAGCTTAGGGGGGCTGGAATAGATATATTTGAAGGCCTAAATCATAACGAACTTCCACGCAATACTTCAGTGATTGGGAAAATAATAAATTATCTCACACATCCTTGCTTAGAATCGGATTATACGTATGATACATGTCCTAAAGATGACTTAAGGGAGCTTCATTGTTATGTACCAGGCAATGGTAATGAGGGCATACTCTATAAAAATGGCAAATGGAGAACTACATTTAACGTAGATTCTAGTGTAAGCAAAACCGTTGTTGGGGTCACATACCATGGAAGTGATTTAGATCTGACCCTTGTTTCCCCCAGTGGAGCAGTAATGAGAGATGGAGTTTACCCGGTTGTAGAGTATTTCAAAGATGATAACACCATAAGATACATTATCGATTCGCCTGAACCAGGTATCTGGAGTGCCTCTATAAAGGCAATTGATGTACCTGAGGAGGGAGAACCCTATACATTTATGGTCCTTCACTCAAGCCCCATTAGACTTGATCTCACAACGAAGGAGAATAGACACACATATAACGTTGGTGAGAGAGTAACCATCGTTGCAGGGCTGACAAAAGGAGATGTTCCAATCACAGGAGCCACAGTTAGGGCTGGGATAAGGAGGCCTAACGGACTGATTGACAGACTTGTGCTATATGATGATGGAAGCCACGGTGATGCGTTGGCCAATGATGGAAATTACACAAATGTCTATCCTCTTTCAATGCCAGGAGACTACGATATCACGGCTTCAGCAAGCGGAACAGCAGATAGAGAAGCCTTTGAAAGAGCAGGTTTTATGAGCCTGTGGGTGGACCTGACGGCAACATATGGTTGCTATCTTGGTGCCTATTTAGGCTGTGGTCCTGATGACTTAAGCTGTGAAAGCATTCAGGAGTTCAACCAGAAGATAGGTAAAAATCATGCAATATTCATAAGATATGTAAATATAAAGGAAT
>JALTHV010000092.1 GCA_027004315.1 Deltaproteobacteria bacterium | reverse complement strand
AAGGGGTCAAGAGTACACTTAGACCAAAGGAGTAGAGAAAATAGATGCCTGTGTTGAGAAAGATGGCCAGCATATCAGTTTAATGTGACTTGACTTTATGAGTTGGTGTACCGTATTGAAATTATAGATTATATTTCTGTACTATTAATCGTCATCCCGGCATGTTGTCAGCCGGAATCGTAAGTTCTCAATAAGTCCTGGCAACTTCGATGTAACCATTCACATCCCCCCTAGCCAGCGGTAGCCTTTTCCCAGGGTTTCAGTGCGGATTAATAGGCAGAGTGCCCTGATCTTGTGCATCAGGCGATGCTCCTGAAGCCCTGGGAAAAGGCTACCGCTGGCCGGGGACGTAAACAGTTACCCCCAGGGGGAATGTGAACATTTACACCCGGAATCCGGCCAGTCTAATAGGCCAGCTCATGTAATCCTAGAACGAAAATATTCTACAGTCTTTTCGAGAACCTCATCAAGAGGAGTCTGAGGGACAAAATCTATTAAGCTCTTGAGCTTTTGAGATGATGGGACTCTGCGCATCATGTCTTCGAAGTCTTTACCATAGACCTGGTCATAGGGTATGAGGACTATCTCGGACCTGCTCCCCACGATGGCCTTAACGCGTTCTGCGAGCTTCAACATCGAGATCTCTTCTGCGCCCCCTATATTTACTACTTCACCAACTGCATCTTCGCACTCCATAAGTCGACACATGGCCTCTACTACATCTGCGACATACGTAAAGGTACGGGTCTGTTCACCATTACCAAAGACTGTTATAGGCTCATCCCTCAATGCCTGCTGGATGAACCTGGGGACCACCATCCCATAGAGACCTGTCTGTCTGGGGCCTATTGTATTGAAACAGCGGAATATGACCACTCTGAGCTTTTTGGTACGATGGTATGCAATCGAGGTAAATTCATCTACGAGTTTAGCGGCTGCATAGCTCCAACGTATGGTACTAGGAGGGCCATAAATCAAGTTGTCGTCCTCTTTAAGAGGGGCATGCATATGTTTTCCATATACTTCTGAAGTGGATGCTATGAGGATCTTTTTCTTGTATTTATTGGCCAGGTTAAGTGCTATCTCGGTGCCACAGATGTTAGTTTCGATAGAGGAAAGAGGATTCTCTATGACATATTTGACGCCAACAGCAGCAGCAAGATGGACTATTACATCACATTGCTGGACAAGAGACTCCATTGCCTTTCTATTTAAGATGGTATCGATTACATATTGAAACCGCGGGTTGTCCTGCAGTTGGGCTATATTGTCCAGAGAACCTGTAGAGAGATTATCTATCACTGATACATAGTCACCCCTGGAAATCAGGTAATCACATAGATTGGACCCAATAAAACCAGCCCCGCCAGTTACTAAAACCCTCATATGGTCCTCTCTTTGAGCATTAATTATAAATTAGCTTTTTAGGCTGTAGACTGCTATTAGGTGAAAAACTACTTCTTGCCCTAACAGGCCAATAGGCTACAGCCTAAAAACTATCTTCTTATCTTTCTTTTATCCACTAAGTCTGTAAAAAGCAAGAAATGAGGGCATTCCATACTATTCTCTATCTGGAACAAAACCTGGCCTCCCAGGACTTAAGGGACATTGCATCAATTTGGGATAGAGTTGAAGGCCCTTCCATCTGTCTTATCCTGTTACAGGCACTGCGACGCACCCTCTTTGCAGACTCTATCTTGCCCATTTCCTGGTATATACGGACAAGTCGTTCGTAGCCAGGCCAATATAGCCTGTGTCTCTTTAAAAAAGAAGACCACATTGCAACCGCTTCTGGAAAATCCCTAAAGTGCTCATAAGATAAGGCCAGTAATAAGGGGCATGCCTCTCCTCCTACTTCACAAAAAGGGGAATTGATGACCTCTTCAGGCGACGGCAGTTGCTCGCCGGATATTGATCTGTCCAGATAGGCCCCAGGGGCCGGTATCTCTCTCCCATCGCTGACCAACATGGGGATCAACCTATTATTCTTATCTGGACATAAATTCCCAATGCCAGCTTGAAGGCGAGGAGGTTCCCCTGTAATTATAGTCAAATCTCGTTTTTCTGCATCGGCCTCCTGCCACAATCCATAAGCTGCTAAATTGATCCATCTGCCTCTATGGGCCTCCAGGTGATCTGACGACCATTTAATTATCTCTCTGTAAAACCCAATTGCCTCCTCATATCTTCCTTCCAGACCCGCAGCATAGCCCTCATACAATACCTTTTTTTCTCTTCCCCATCTCCAGTTATTACCTACATAGATGCCGGATAAAAATCTCTCTGCCTCCCTGGGCCTCCCCATGTCCAAAAGCAAATGGGCCTCCATTAATTTGAGCCTTGCTGAAGAGGGATAGACCGCCAGGGCCTCTTCAAGCCAGCTAACGGCCTCCCCTGGATTATCCTCTTTGACACAGAGATCGCTCAGGGCCTCGATCGACCATAGAGACCTTCCCTCAGTCCAAGACCGTATCAGGACCCTCTTGGCCATGTCCAGTTGGCCAAGATCTGAGAGCAATTTAACGCCCGCCTGCAAAAGAATCCTGTTCTCTTCTCCATGGCCAGCCAGGCTGAGGATGGCTTCATCATAGAAAGGGGCTTTTATTTTGGTTCCCAGATAACCTGTCGTTGTCTCAAAGGCAAGGTATGAGACCAAACTATTGACATCCTTGAACGGATCAATTTCCCTATCTAAGAGCCTTTTAATGCCTTTTCTATCCCCATTTTCCAGATAGACTCTCAATAAAATCCCTTTGTCCAGGATATTGGATCCTATTGTCCCATGAAAATCCCTGGTAATAACGATCCTTGCCCTGTCAAAATCTCCTAACTTTAAAAGTAGCCTGAGCAGGTAGAGAGAGTTATCCCTCTCAGGTCTGAGGATAGAGACCTTTTCATAGATAGAGATAGCCGGCGTAAAGAGCTGGAGACATTCATATGCACGGGCCATAAACATCAGTGCCTTTATATCGTCAGGTTTCTCCCTCAGTAAGATCTTGAAGGTATCAATGGCCTTGAGATATCTCCGTGAGGCAAAATAGAGCCGCCCCAAGGTCCCTAAAAATTGCTGATTTGATAGGCCTGGATGATCCTTTAGACTGGCCTCTAAGAGATTAATTGCTGACTGGACATCTCCGTCCATCAGATACAGTCGGACAAGCTCATTAATCGCCCAAGAAAGGCCTTTCATAGATCTGGCTGTGTATCTTCCCCGTCTATTATTGCGGGAAAGTGCCACAATCCTTCCAAGGGTCCTTATGGCCTTGCCTCGATTGCCTGCTGCCAAGAGGGCCTTTGCATAATAAGTTAAAAAAACCGTATCATCCATGTGTTGAGGTAATAGATCTGTAAAATAGGGCAGGGAGGCCCTTGCCCTTTTTATACATAAGAGCTCGCGGGCAAGCATAAATTCAAGGTCTTTCCGGTGGGGCTCAAGAGATAGGACCTTGCGAAGATAGGATATAGACTCATCATATCTCTTTACAGATTCAAGACACAGGGCAAGGTCTTCTTGGACCCTTGCCAACGATATTCCCCCAGGGATACCCTCCAGTCCATTTTTGGCATTGCCAGAGTCTCTCTCTCGGTAATTAAGCTCTACCTGCAGCTTATTGTAGACGCTGATAGCCCTGTCACACTGGCCAGAGCTGCTCAAGAGCCCTGCCAGGATGAATAATGCCTGAAGGTCGTGTGGTCTGGCCTCGACAATGTCTTCAAGTTCCACTATGGCCAGATTCTCTTTGCCTGTCTGTATCAAGAGCAGTGCCAGTTCCCATCTGGCCTCTATCAGCCCCTGACGTTCCTTTAGCAACTCTCTATATAGGGCTATGGCCCCTTCCAATTTGTTTTCTTCCACCATTTTTCTGGCCTTATCCCAGACCAACTGCCATGATGGAGAGACCACTCCACGGGGTACCTGGATTTTAGACTCCGGGATGTGATCTTGCGATATTTTCCCCACATTCTGCCCCAAGGCCGTTTGCGTTACAAAGATGAGGCAGAAAAACAGAGGGAATATTCCTGCAATAAGACCCTTCATATATCTCCTTATCTTGATCGATATTTAGTATGGTACATGCATAAGCCTTCACATTCCCCCCGGCCAGTAGTAGCCTTTTCCAGGGTTTCAGGACCAGCTTGATGCACAAGATCAGGGCACTCTGCCCATTAATTCGCACTGAAACCCTTCAAAAGGCTACTACTGGGCGGGGACGTGAACGCTTACGTGTATGCTGACAACTACAACCAGCATCTTGCCATAAAAGGTGCTATGTAATATAGGCCCTCAGAATAGGGATTGCGACAAATATAACTATCATTATAATAATCCAGATTGAGCCATTCAAATTTCGCAAGTTATTTCCTGAATTATGCGAAATGATCAAATTGTAACCGATTGTAGGGTGCCAGACCATGCAGGCAAGACATGGAGTAAGTTCTCAATAAGTCCTGGCAACTTCAATGTAACCGATCACAGGGTGCTTCTTTTGGAAACGATTTGCGTTAGCCCTGTAGTTTTCTTGGTTTTTGCAGCATTGGAAACCCTGGCTCCGGAGCGCAGCGGAGGAGAACAGGGAGGGTCCTATGCTGCAAAAACCTTAGAAAACAAGGGGCGAGAGCATGTTGGAAAAAGAAGCACCCTGTGATCGGTTACCAAAATGAAGCCTCCACTTATTGAGAAGTTACGACATAGATTTGCAAGTAGCTCAAAAGAATATAGAATGGCATAGTACATGGTATTAGGTTATGTCATAGAAATGAGACACTATGGAAATGAGATATCCTCAATTATTCCCTTCAAATTCTGGGAAATCTAATACCATGCGTGTCGTTTTTTAATTTGGAGGATTTAGTATGGCAAGAGTAACCGTAGAAGACTGTCTGGAGAATGTTCCCAGCCGTTTTGCACTGGTACACCTCACGATCGAGAGGGTAAAACAGTTGCGCAAAGGCGCCCGTCCTCTGGTCAAATGCAAAAATAGAGAAATAGTCCAGGCATTAAGAGAAATTGCTGCAGGTAAAGTAAGTTTTGAGAATCTGGAAGATTTGGCCCGAGAAGCTGAAGAAAAACGAATCTCAGAGGCACTACAGGCAGATAGTAGTCAAGAAAAAGATTAGAGGGAGGTCATTTTAGGCATCAGCAATGCAGAAGGACTATTATGAAATTTTAGGGGTCTCTAGAGATTGTTCACCGGAAGAGCTTAAAAAGGCCTACCGGAGACTGGCTTTAAAGTATCATCCTGATAGAAATCCAGGCGATAAAGAGGCAGAAGAACACTTCAAGGAGGCTGCTGAGGCCTACGAAGTCCTCAGAGATCCTGAAAAACGGCGGATTTATGACCTTTACGGCTACGAGGGAATAGCAGGGACAGGCTTCAGGGGTTTTTCCAGACAGGAAGATATATTTAGCTCTTTTGGCAACTTATTTGAAGACCTCTTTGGTTTTTCTTCTGGCTCCGGAGGTCGAGATAGATTCAGGGGGCCAGAGGCCGGGGCAGATTTGAGATACGATCTGAGTATCTCTTTTGAAGATGCTGCCAGGGGTGCAGAGACAGAGATTGAGATTGTACGTCTCGAGACCTGTCCTGGTTGTGCAGGAACGGGTTCAGCCACTGGGAGTCAACCTGGCATCTGTCCTATTTGCCATGGAACGGGGCAGGTAGTCAGATCAGAGGGCTTTTTCAGGGTCTCAGCTACCTGTCCACGTTGTTCAGGGACTGGAACAATCATCACAGACCCCTGCAAGACGTGTCAGGGGCAGGGCAGGGTCCACCAACGGCATAAGGTCAGGGTACGTATCCCTGCGGGGGTAGATACGGGTTCCAGATTGCGGCTGAGGAATGAAGGAGAAGCTGGACTCAGAGGTGGCCCCAGAGGCGATCTCTATATAGTAATCCAGGTAAAACCACACGAGTTTTTCGAACGTCATGGTAACGATATATATTGTCGTCTACCTATCTCTATTGTCCAGGCAGCCCTGGGAGATAAGGTTGAAATACCTAGTCTGGATGGCATCCATACCCTCAAGATCCCTGCCGGGACCCAGACAGGGGAACACCTTAGGTTGAAAGGATTTGGTATACCCGATCTCAGGGGATTTGGAACAGGCGATCAGGTCGTGGAAGTTACTGTTGTAACACCAACCAAGCTGACTGAACGTCAGGAGGCCCTACTTCAAGAGTTTGCCTCTATAGAGGAAGGGAAGAAGGGAGAGGGTTTCTTTCATAAAATTTTTAGACGCGTTGAGGCCCATAGACGTTCCACCCAGGAGGATGCACCTTGAGCGAAAATCCATTCTCTCATCTCAATGGGCAGGGTCAGGCCCACATGGTAGATGTAAGCCTGAAGACTGAAACCCAACGGGAAGCAGTTGCCACAGGATATATAATATTAGGGAATAAAGTCTTGAGTCTCCTTACTGAGGCCAAAATCCCCAAGGGTGATGTCTTGGCTGTGGCCAGGGTCGCAGGAATTTTGGCCGCCAAAAGGGTGGATACCTTGATTCCACTCTGTCATCCGTTGCCCTTACAGGATGTAGAGATCGGTTTTAGGCCTGATCAGGGGAAAGGTGCTATAGAGATCTCGGCACGGGTGAAGGTAAGGGGAGTAACTGGTGTAGAGATGGAGGCACTAACAGCGGTATCTGTTGCCGCCTTGACCATTTATGATATGTGCAAATCAGTAGAGAAGGGTATAATTATTAAGGAAATACGGTTAGAATATAAATCCGGTGGGAAGAGCGGCAGTTGGGCAAGAAAGGCCCAAGGAGGTGGGTAAAATGGAACACGCCCAGCAGGAATATTTTCGTAGGTTACTCCAGGAAAAACTCAATGACCTCTTGGGAGAGGCAGATAAGACCCTGGGAGATATGACCGACATGGATGATCATTTCCCAGATCCAACAGATCGGGCATCTATAGAATCTGATCGAAATTTTGAACTGCGTATCAGAGATAGAGAGAGAAAACTCATAAAAAAGATCAAAAAGGCCTTAGAAAAAATTGACAAAGGCACTTATGGTATCTGTGAAGTCTGCGGGAAAGAGATAGGGATTGAGCGTCTGAAGGCAAGACCTGTTACTACCCTCTGTATTGAGTGCAAATCCAGGCAAGAAAGGGAAGAAAAGGCCAGAGGACTATAATGTTGGATTTAAATGTTGCCTTCCTATGGCACATGCATCAGCCTCTGTACCTTGACCCGATGAAGGATCGCTTTGCAATGCCCTGGGTCAGGCTCCATGCCGTCAAGGCCTACACAGATATGATAGCATGCCTAGACTCCAGGCCTGGGGCAAAAGTAACCTTTAATCTGGTGCCATCTCTCCTCCTTCAGATCCAGGCCTATCTACAGGGAAAAACCGATGACTTTTTGGAATTAAGCCGTTGCCCTGCAGCTGAGCTCTCTCCTTCAGACAAGGAATTCATCCTGACTCACTTCTTCAGTTGTCATTGGCCCACAATGATAGAACCCTACCAGAGATATTCTCAACTGCTGGGACTACGCGGTCGGGACTTTAAGCCATCCTCTGATTCTCTGGTGATAAAAGAATTTTCTACACAGGACTATCTGGACCTCCAGGTCTGGTTCAATCTTACCTGGGTAGGTTTTTCCTCCAGAAATCACCCTCTAATAAGCTTTCTCCTCCAAAAGGGACGCCTATTCAGTGAAAAAGAAAAGGGAGATCTCCTGGATTTCCACCTCGAGCTCATGAAGGAACTTATACCCCACTATAGTTCAAAATGGGCTGATGGGCAGGTAGAGATCAGTACCAGCCCATTCTATCACCCTATTCTTCCCCTGCTTATCGATACGAATTTCGGAAGACGGCCCAGACCTGGGACTAAACTTCCACCGCGTTTTGCCCACCCAGAAGACGCCAGGGCACAGTTAAAGAGGGGTAGAGATTTCTGTAGGGAGGTCCTTGGCCAGAGCCCTGCAGGAGTCTGGCCATCGGAGGGATCCGTTGCCCCTGAAGTCATTCCTCTCATTGAAGAGGCAGGGTTTTCCTGGGCAGCAACAGACGAGGCCATTCTATACAATTCGATAGAGGGAAACGGGGCTCAGACCCTCTTTCAGCCCTATAGGGTAGAAATAGGCGATTCCTGTACAAATATGATTTTTCGGCACCATGAGCTTTCAGACCTGATAGGCTTTGTCTACCAGAAGAATGATCCCCAGCATGCAATCTCAGATTTTATCTCCAGGCTAAATGGAATTTCCAGGGGTCTCCAGGGGATGAACCGTCCTCCATTTGTGGTCATAATTCTGGATGGAGAAAACCCCTGGGAATACTACCAGGATAGTGGATGGTCTTTCCTGACAGGCCTGTACGATACAATTATCAGGGAGCCAGGGCTCAGGCTCGTGACTGTCGGTCAATATCTGGAGGAATATCCCCCAACAAGTACTTTAAAACGGTTGGATACAGGTTCATGGATAAATAAAGATTTCGGTATCTGGATCGGCGGGCAGGAGGAAAACCGGGCATGGGAGGCACTCGGCCATGCGAGAAATGCCCTGGACAATGCCCGAAATCAAGGGGCTGTAACAGAAGAGGCCTTAAAGACAGCCAGGGAGTCTATCTTTGCTGCTGAAGGCAGTGACTGGTTCTGGTGGTATGGGGATCAATTTAGAAGTGATTATGCCTATGGATTTGACTACCTCTTTAGAACTCATCTCAAAAAGGTCTATAAAAGCCTCAACATGGCAGTTCCTGAGGAACTTCTGGTCTCGATCAGAATTCCAAAACCAGCAACCCCCACCACTAATCCAATGGGTTTTATACATCCCAAGATTGATGGACGCCTAAGCTACTATTGGGAGTGGGCAGGTGCAGGATTAGTGACCCTGGGGAATCAGGGTAATGCCATGTATTCTGGTGCAGGTCTGCTCTCTGAAGTTGCCTATGGCTTTGACCTTGATCGCTTTTATCTCAGGATAGATCCCAGGAAAAGGGGCTTTGGAGACTGGGACACGGACCTTGGACTCAAGATAACCGTAACATCTAAAGTCGTTATAACTATCGAACTGATTCCTCGCCAGTATCCAGATCCCCCAGGGAAAAAATTTAGGGTTTTAAGAAATGGAGAGGCCCTTACTCCCCAAGAGAGCAGGGTAGAGTGTGCAGTAGATGAAGTGGCAGAAGTGGCGATACCTTTTGTGCTTTTAGAGACGGTCCCCAAAGATGAATTGACTTTTTGTATAGAAACGCTACAAGATAAACTGGTAAGAGAGAGATGGCCTCAAGAGGGTTATATAATGTTTCATATGCCTGATAAAGACTTTGAACGTAGGCTCTGGTTAGTCTAGTTGAGGAATTCTGAATGCCTGAATTGCGTAAAGATCCAATCCTGGGACAATGGGTTATTATTGCCAAGGAAAGGGGGAAGCGTCCCTATGACTTTGTCATCGAGAAGGACAAGACAAAAGGAGGCTTTTGCCCTTTATGTCCTGGTAATGAGCACACCACTCCGCCGGAAGTCCTGGCCTATGGACGTCCTAGCTATGCACCTAATGAACCCGGATGGTCCCTTAGGGTAGTCCCGAACAAATTCCCTGCATTGGTCGTAGAAGGAGATCTAAACAAAGAAGGTGAGGGCATCTATGACAAGATGAATGGGATCGGTGCACACGAGATCATAATAGACACCCCCAGGCATAATGAGACTATCCCCATGATGTCGCACGATCAACTCATCCAGGTCTTCTGGGCCTATAGAGACAGGATGGTAGATCTGGCAAAAGACTCCCGCTTTCGATATATAATTATCTTCAAAAATTTTGGGCGGGCAGCAGGGGCATCACTAGAACACTCTCACTCTCAGCTCATTGCCCTTCCCATCGTGCCCTATCGCATACAGGAAGAAATCAAGAGTTCCCTGCGCTATTTTGAGTACAAAGAGCGTTGCGTCTTCTGCGATATTATTCACCAGGAAAAGTCTCAAAACCTGAGGGTAGTATGTGAAAATAACGATTTTATTACGATCTGTCCCTTTGCACCCCGTGCCCCATTCGAGATGTGGGTGATGCCCAAGAGACACCAGTCTGCATATGTCTCCATGGATGATGCTGGATTCCACTCATTGACAGATCTCTTCCTGGAAACAATGAAACGCCTCGACCGGGCACTCCCAGGAATCCCATACAATTACATGCTGCATACTGCACCAATACGTGACTCTTCTCTGGAATATTATCACTGGCATATAGAGATAATGCCCAAAGTAACCATGATAGCAGGTTTTGAATGGGGTACCGGATTCTATATAAATCCTACCCCACCTGAAGAATCTGCAGAGTTTCTGAGGGAGATCAGCTTAGACTAGCAGTATATATTTTTTGATTGATAAAGTGTATGATAGAGGAAGATTAAAATAAGGCCGCATATGTAAGTGTTCGCCCTCGGCCGGGAGTAAATGTGAATGATTACCCGCATATAGTGGGATTCCTTGATCCTGATCAAGGATAGCAAGGGAGGTATAATCTCTATGAGTGAAGACAAAAAAAAGATTCTGGTAGTTGACGATGAAGAGAGTATACACCTCCTCTACAAAGAGGAACTGGAAGAAGAAGGCTACGAAGTCTATTCGGCACTAGATGGAGAAGAGGCCCTCAAGAAATTCGATAAGCTGAAGCCAGATCTGGTCATCCTGGATATAAATATGCCTGGCATGGACGGCATAGAGGTACTTCGTCAGATGAAGCAGGAAAGGCCTGGCGTACCTGTCATCCTGAGTTCTGCCTACCCTGAATATAAACAGGACCTGGCCTCTTGGGCCTCAGATGACTATATAGTCAAATCCTTTAACTTAGATGTCCTCAAGGACTCTATTCGCAGACATCTGACAAAGGTAAGCCAGGACAAGACTTAAGCCAAGATGTATGGGAAAGGCTTAACACTAAGAAGATATTTATCCAGCCGACTCTTACCGACAGGATAAAATATTCCTTGGGATAGATTTCTCAAAGCTTCTTCCAAGGGGACAATTAGGTTGTCTGAAAAATTCAATGATAGACCCCAGGTAGATTTTTTACCTAATATACCGCAGGAATCTCAACGGCTCCTGATCGTAGACGACGATCCTATTATCCTAAATCTATTAAAAGATTTTTTTTCTCGCCTGGGATACCAATATCGTACAGCAGGTGACGGGCTCGAGGCCATATCTCTTCTGGAACAGGCCCCCAGCACCATTATAATCACTGATCTCCTGATGCCCAGGATGAATGGTATGGAGCTTATTTCAGAGGTCAAAAAACGCTGGCCTGAGACCGACGTTATAGTCGTAACAGGATATAGTCGAGAATTTAGCTATACTGATGTCATAAAGGCCGGGGCAAGTGACTTCATCCGGAAGCCATTTGATCTAAACGAGTTAGAGGCCAAGCTCAACAGGATTATCAGAGAACGCGGACTCATGGCCCTGTTGAAACGATTTTCCAGAAGAGATAGCCTTACAGACCTCTATAATAGGCGTTTTTTCGACCAAAAACTGGAAGAGGAAACGGAGAGGGCTACTCGCCAAAACTATCCCCTCTATCTAATTATGTTGGATCTGGACAATTTTAAGGAATTAAATGATAGTTTAGGACATCAGATAGGAGATGAAGTCCTCCAGGATCTGGCCAATATCCTAAAAAAGTCCATCAGGCACAACGTTGATATTCCCTTTCGCTATGGAGGAGATGAATTTGCTGTAGTCATCCCTCATGCCAGCACAGAGCAGGTAAGACAGATAGCAGAGCGCATACGACGCAATTATCTGGACGACAAGAAAAGAGGAGAAACCACACTTAGTCTGGGGATCTCACGCTTCAAGAGGACACACAGGCGCCTATATGAAGACATCGACATATTTATACACAAGGCCGATAATGCGATGTATGCTGCAAAGAAGGCAGGAGGCAACAGGACAGTAATGCACAAAGAGGCAAAAAGACCTCCGGATCCAAAGGATCTAAGAAGAGACCGGGCAGGCAGACCTTTTCCCCCTGATAAAGAGACAGTAATCTCTTAAAATTTTCGAGTGGTCAAATGCCAGATCATCAGGTAATTCGTCGATCCCGAATATCGAGACCGATGCCGCATCATCTCCTGCCCTGGGAAGGCCATGGCCATTCGCAATAAATACCGTGGTTATGGTATGTTGCCTTGGATCTCGACCCGGATCTGAATATACCCCAAGCTGTTGAACTAGGCTGACCTCCAGGCCGGTCTCTTCCATGGCTTCTCTACGGCCAGCATCTTCAAGACTCTCACCATAGTCTACAAATCCACCAGGAAGGGCAAGTCCTCTTGGAGGATTCTTTCTCTCTATCAAGACGATCCCTCTTTCCACCTGTATAATGATGTCTACAGTGGGGACCGGATTGGCATAGATGCGTATTTTTTCGCCACATTTAGGACATTCTATTATACGATAAGTACTCATAAGCTCCCGCATTCCGGATTCAGGGTAGCTTCTCAATAAGTCCTGGCAACCTCGATGTAACCGATCACAGGGTGCTTCTTTTTCCAATATGCTCTAGCCCCTTGTTTTCTAAGGTTTTTGCAGCATAGGACCCTTCCTGTTCTCCTTCGTTGCGCTCCGGAGCCGTCCACATTCCCCCTGGCCGGAGACGTGAACAGTTACTGCGCTCCGGAGCCAGGGTTTCCAATGCTGCAAAAACCAAGAAAACTACAGGGCTAACGCAAATCGTTTCCAAAAGAAG
>JALTHV010000091.1 GCA_027004315.1 Deltaproteobacteria bacterium | reverse complement strand
CAGGTCCCACACTTGATACACTTGCTTTGGTCTATCTCATGGACCTGCCACTTTGCACCGATAATGGCACCAACCGGGCAGGACTTAAGACACCTCATACAGGCCTTACACCTATACTTTTTTATGTGGTAGTGGATAAGAGGTTTGCAGGCAAGGGCCCTGCAGCGTTTTTCATAGATGTGCTCTTCATACTCTTTGCGAAAATAGCGTATGCTGGAGACTACAGGATTAGGAGATGTCATTCCAAGGCCACATATGGAGCCCTTTTTTAGGGCATCAGACAGTTCGAGCAGGATCTCTATATCCCCAGGCTCTCCCTTCCCTTTTGTAATGTCATCCAGGATCTTGAACATCTGCTTCGTGCCAATCCTGCAGGGGCTACACTGACCACAAGACTCGTTCTGCGCAAAATCGAGAAAGTAGCGGGCTATATTCACGATGCATGTGCTTTCGTCCATGACGAGCAGCCCCCCTGAACCCATAACCGATCCTGCCTCAGCCAGAGACTCATATCCCACAGGCAGATCCAGGAGCTTCTCAGGGATACAGCCACCTGAAGGACCACCGGTCTGGACTGCCTTGAAAGGCTTTCCCCCCTGAATTCCTCCGCCTATATCATAGATAATCTCGCGCAGCGTCGTGCCCATCTCCACTTCAACGAGACCCCTGTTCCAGACTTTCCCAACGAGTGAAAATATCTTTGTCCCCTTGTCTTGGGCCGTCCCTATATTCGAGTACCAATCACTCCCATTCAGTATTATTCTGGGGACGGTTGCAAAGGTCTCAACATTATTTACTACAGTGGGTTTGCCCCACAGTCCCTGTACAGCCGGATAAGGGGGCTTTGGCCTTGGCCGGCCACTTCTGCCCTCAACGGAGGCAATCATTGCCGTCTCTTCTCCGCATACAAAGGCACCTGCACCCTTTATTATCTCTATATTAAAGTCAAAACCCATCCCCATGATATCAGGACCGAGAAGTCCCAGGTCAGTGGCCTGGGCAATGGCACCAGACAGGTGATGAACGGCCAGGGGATATCCAGACCAGACATAGATAATCCCCTTAGAGGCCCCTACGGCATAGCCGGCAATCATCATCCCTTCTATTAGGCTGTATGGATCACTCTCCATCACGCTCCGGTCCATAAAGGCGCCTGGATCACCCTCATTGCCATTACAGATAATATATCTTTCGTCAGCAGGGGTATTGTATGTGGCCTCCCATTTGAGACCGGTAGGGAAGCCAGCGCCCCCTCGTCCCCGTAAGCCACTCTGCTTAATCTCCTCAATGACTTCTTTAGAAGTCATGCCAGATAGGGCCTTGGCAAAGGCCTCAAAACCATCCACCCTTATATAGTCTTCGATGTCAGCAGGATCTATATGGCCACAGTTTTTCAGCACAATCCTCTTTTGCTTCTTGAAAAAGGGGATATCTCTTTTATAGATATATCTTTTGTCGGTAGCAGGGTCTTTGTATAAAAGCCTCTCGACTACCCGGCCTCCGATCAAGGTCTCAGAGATGATCTCGGGTACGTCCTCTTTTGTCACATGCTGGTAGAATATATCCTCAGGGGCCACAACGACATTCGGTCCCCCTTCGCAAAAGCCATGACAACCTACCTTTCTAACTGCTATCTCTTCTTCAAGCTCTAATTCTTTGATCTGCTTGATAAAGGCCTCTCTGACAGACTCGGCGCCGCCTGATATACAACTGCTTCCACAGCAGACCCTTATTTCTTTTTCTGTCGTCTGCCTGGCAGCGATCAGGGACTTCCTGAACCTCTGCAATGCCTCGTAGCTATCTATCCTGTGATTTTTTCCTGGCTGTTTCAAAATCGATCTTTCCATATATACATTATGTATTTGACGTTTTTTTGACCTTTGCCTCACTGAGGCCTTCTGCCAACAGATTCTTGAGTTTCTCTGGTGTCATTTTGGGATAAATTTCATCGTCTATGAGGACGGCTGGGGCCAAGGCGCAAGAACCGAGACAACCCACCCGCTCAAGGCTATATCTAAAATCCGGGGTCGTCTGACCGGTCTTGATCCCCAGGGCCTTTTCAGCCACGGCCAGGAGGTCATGGGCACCACAGACATGGCAGGCAGTCCCCTGGCATATAGAGATGAGGTGATCACCCCTACGGGACAGAAAGAAATGTTTATAGAAAGTAGCCACACTGAATACCTGGCTTGGTGGCAGCCTTAAAAAATCTGCAATTGAGTCCAAGGCCTCCTCGGGCAGATAGCCAAACTCTTCCTGGACCCTCTGCAGGATAGATATCAGGCTTCCCTTCTTTCCCTTAAAGACCAAAAAAATTTTTTTTAATTTATGATCGTCCATAAAAAATTAGACCCCTTTAGGCTATTACCATCTCTGACAGACCTTTTTTGACAAAATCAAAAGGGGGTTAAAGTTTACCCTGGAGAATTTTTTCAGCTAACCGTACGTCTTCCATACTGCCGATAAATACCGGTATCCTTTGATGGAGATGCTCAGGCTGGAGATCGAGGATATGTTCAGTCCCAGTGCTTGCATACCCTCCGGCCTGCTCTACTATAAAGGCCAGGGGATTGACCTCGCACAGGAGCATCAGTTTTCCATGGGGCTTTGAAGGGTCCTTTAAATTCGCTGGATACATATATATTCCACCTTTCAGGAGATTCCGGTGAAAATCTGTTACAAAAGAACCTGTATAGCGCGCTGTATAAGGACGGCCGCTCTTTATATCCGGTGTCTTGAAATACTCAACCACGTTTTGTACCTTCTCATCCCAGAAATAATAGTTCCCCTCATTGACGCTATAAGTCTTGCCTTTTTTGGGTATACGAATGTTCTCATGGGAGAGAAGAAACTCGCCGATACTTGGTTGCAGTGTAAAGCCATGCACCCCTTCCCCTGTTGTGTAAACCATTATCTTGCTCGATCCATAAATAAAATACCCCGCTGCCACCTGCTCATAACCAGGTTGCAAGGCATCTGCCATCAATCCGAATTCCCTAGCCCCCTTTTTCCTGAGGATTGAAAATACCGTACCGATCGTAACAGGTACGTCAATATTGGTAACACCACCTAGGGGATCAAAGATCAGTATATAGTTACCCCTTGGATACTCCTCAGGGATCGGTATCAGATCGGTATTCATCTTGGAGACCATACAGGCCAGATATCCCACATGGCTGAGACGATTCACAATCGTTGAGTTGGCATATTCACGCAATTTTTGTATAAATACCTCACCGACACTATCTGGCTCAATGCTATCCAGGGAATCAGACAGATTTGCCTTATCCACTTTCTTGGCAATGATCTTGGCTGCTACTGTCAATTCTGACAATATCGATGTAAAGGCACCTGTTGCCTCTGGCCGTTCCTTTTGTCTGGACAAAATAAATTCAGTAACAGTTATCCCTTTAGTCATTCCAAACCTGCTCCTTATATAGAAACTAATCTATTAGGCTATTAGTTGGGTTATAGTTATATCAATTTTACCTAACGGGAATAGCCTACAGCTAATAGGCTATTTTTTCTATAGTTCTAGCCAAGACTCAGAAAATATGGTCTTACCCATCAAGACTCTGGTGGTTTTGTAATACTCAAGTTCCTTTGGAGAAAGGGTGGCAGGGTCGGGTTCATTCCCGTCCATAATATCCTGCACCAGTTTTACCAGCTCCGGCCTCTGTCCATGGGCCAGTTCTATTAATTCCTGATCGTATACGTCAACAATTGCTGACCATAATCCATATTTCATGTACATGGCCAGCATACCCCGGTTGAGATATGGCCGTTTTTCAGCAGAGACACCGTTCGAGACGTTTGAGAGGCCTATTATTGACTTTACCCCTGGGGCAATCTCTGACAACATGCCCATAAACTCCAGGGCACTCATTACCTGAGCTGATCCCAGGGTTATTGGCGTGATAATGGGATCTAATAAGATCTTTTCGTTTGGGATCCCTGCCTCGTTCATGGCCATGGAGAGTTCTACAGCCATGGATGCCCTTTCATTAGAGTCCCTAGGCATACCCTCCACACCCCAGAGCAGGCCTACCACGTTGCAACCTGTCTCTGCGGCTACAGGTATAAGCTTTTTCATCCGCCCAGGCTGGAGTGAAATGGAATTCATTACATGGTTTTTTGGATTCCTGGCCGCTTTCATGCCGGCAATCAAGGCATCGGCATTAGTAGTATCCAGAGAAAGGGGACAGTCAGTAGTCTCTTCTACAAGACGTACTATCCAGGGCATCAACTCGGCCCCATCCTTTCGGGCAGGACCAATGTTGAGGTCCAGGAAATCCGCCTCGTTTGCCACCTCTTCATTGGCCATCAACTGGATCGGCCCAGGATCACGTGCCTTCATGGCCTTTCCTGTCCTGGTGCCCATGATATTTATACTTTCAGCTA
>JALTHV010000090.1:7290-12775 GCA_027004315.1 Deltaproteobacteria bacterium | reverse complement strand
CTTTAGAATATAGGCCTGCTGAAAGAATGAAGCAAGGCTGTAATTTCTCAATAAGTCCTGGCAACTTCGGTGTAACCGATCACAGGGTGCTTCTTTTTCCAACATGCTCTCGCCCCTTGTTTTCTAGGGTTTTTGCAACATGGGACCCCTCCCCGTTCTCCTCCGCTACGCTCCGGAGCCGGGGTCTCCCATGCTGCAAAAACCAAGAAAACTACAGGGCTAACGCAAATCGTTTCCAAAAGAAGCACCCTGTGATCGGTTACCAAAAATGATGCCCCAACTTATTGAGAAGTTACGCAAGGCTTGCCCAAGAGACATTTATGTTCTATTTTTAGTATATTCAATAAATGTTTAGGAGAAATGGTCATGGATCAGGGTAATGAAGGAGACGTCAAGGTTACAGACAAGAAACATGATACAGAAAAGACCCCTGGCCAGAAGGGTGCCGCTGGACCCAGACCTACCGGATCAAAAGGATCTGCTTCAGCGTCTCTTCCCAAGGTGAATTTCTCTAGCTTTATAGTCTCTCTTAATACCTCAGCCCTTGTCCATCTGGGTGAACTGCCTGAGATTGGCTCGGATAAAAAAAAGAAAGATCTTATCCTGGCCCAACAGGCCATCGATACCCTGGCTATGCTCCAGGAAAAGACGGCCGGGAATCTTGATGAAGACGAAAAAGGCCTCCTGGAGCATATGCTCTTTGATCTGCGGATGAAATTTGTTAAGGTCTCATCGTAACTGTTCACATCTCCGCGGACGGTTGCAACAGGAGGGGGTGTGAACGGTTACCTCTCATCCACATCTTTTATATGAATTCCTTGAGTCTTCTGGCTCCTGCCAAGATAAACCTGTTTTTATTGATACAGGGCCGGCGTCCAGATGGATACCACATTATATTTACACTATTTCAAAAGGTCTCTCTGTGGGACGAGATTGTGCTCGCGGCAGATCCTGGGAAGAGAGAAGTTCATCTAGAGTGTCCAGGCAGTAATTTGACTTCGGGACCAGAAAACCTGGCATATCGGGCAAGTCTATTGTTTCTAGAAGAGACCGGACTGGATCTCAAGGTAAAAATTGTCCTAAAAAAGGCAATCCCTACGGGCGGAGGCCTGGGAGGCGGTAGCAGTGATGCGGCTTTTGTATTAAGAGGTCTGAATGAATTGGCAGATTTCCCGCTTGATCAGCCAGTCCTTCATTCACTGGCCTCCAGTCTTGGGGCAGACGTGCCGTTTTTTCTCCTGGAAGCACCGGCAGCTATAGGAAGAGATATCGGTACTGAACTCGAGGTGACCTCTACTCCCCATAGATGGTATGTCTTGGTCTATCCTGGTTTTTCAATAAGTACCCGATGGGCCTATAGACAATACGTATTGACAAGCCGGGATGGGGACACTACTTTTGACGCCGATAGAGCTATCGATACCACTATGTGGCAGAATGACCTGGAAAAGGTAGTTATTGCCAAAAATCCAGAGATCGGACAGATTAAGGCCGAACTTATGTCTCTTGGAGCTGAAGCAGCTTTGATGTCAGGGAGTGGATCTACGGTCTTTGGGGCCTTCCTGTCTAAAGATGATGCCCTTAGGGCACTTTCTAGTCTTGAGAGCAATAAGGGGTTTAGCACCTTCTTAGTAGAGGCCCTATAGCGGAGAAAGACTGTTGGGGTGTCGTCAAGCGGTAAGACACGGGCCTTTGGAGCCCGCATTCGGAGGTTCGAATCCTCCCACCCCAGCCAAGATAGAATCGATTTGGGTTAAGGGCTGAAAATGCTGTTGAGATAGCTCTCTTGAAATAAACGATCTTATTAGGTTCTCAAGGCCGGCCCGTTCTATATTGTGGGAATAGTAAACAGTTAGTTGAGTGGCACAGGAAGATGTCAATAAATCAGATAAAGATCTTTAGTGGAAATGCCAATCCTCTATTGGCCCAAGAGATATGTGACTATCTCAGTCTACCTCTTGGCAGGGCGTCTGTGCGTACCTTCAGTGATGGTGAAGTATATGTGGAAATAGGGGAAAATGTGAGAGGTGCAGATGTATTTGTGATTCAACCTACATGTCCCCCCGTAGACCACAATATGATGGAACTTCTCATAATGGTGGATGCCCTGAGAAGGGCATCTGCCAGGCGAATCACCGCGGTATTGCCTTACTACGGCTACGCCAGGCAGGATCGAAAAGCGGCCCCAAGGGTCCCTATTTCAGCCAAACTCGTAGCAGATATTATCACTGTAGCCGGGGCCAGGAGGGTCCTTGCTATGGATCTCCATGCCGCACAGATCCAGGGTTTCTTTAGCATCCCGGTAGATCATCTCTTTGCTGCACCTGTATTACTCAAATATCTCAAGAAGAAGTTTACAAAAAATGTTGTGATGGTATCTCCTGATGCAGGTGGTGTAGAACGGACCAGGGCCTTTGCCAAGAGATTGGGTGCAGGTCTGGCCATAATCGATAAACGAAGAGAGCGCCCTAACGAGTCACATGTAATGAATATTATAGGAGACGTAAAAGGAAAGATCGCCATAATACTGGATGACATGGTAGATACTGCTGGCACCCTCTGTAAGGCAACGGATGCCCTTAAGGAACACGGGGCCAAGGAAATCCATGCATGTGCTACGCATCCAGTACTTTCAGGCCCTGCAATAGACCGCATCAAGGAATCTGTCCTTGAGTCTCTGGTGGTCACCAATACCATTCCCTTGAGTGAAGAGGCCAAAAAAATCAATAAGATAGAGGTATTATCAGTATCTGACCTGTTAGGAGAGGCTATCAAACGTATACATAATGATGATTCTGTAAGCCTATTATTTGTCTAAGAAGGGATTTTTTCAATGAAACAGGTAGTAATAGATACCCAAATACGTACAGAGGCAGGAAAGGGAGTAGCCCGTAAGCTTCGCCAGGCAGGCCGGATCCCTGGAGTGCTTTACGGATCCAAGACCGACTCTATATCTCTTTCAATAAATGCACATGAATTTAACAAACTCCTAAGTTCAGCAAGAGGGGAACGGGTGCTCTTTACCTTGAATCTGGAAGGCAACGGAGACACTAGGCGTCGTACCGCCCTCATTAAGGACCTGCAGTTGCATCCGGTAACTGACCAGATTCGCCATGTAGATTTTTATGAAGTCCTTATGGACGAAGAGGTGCAAGTTGAGGTGCCTATTGTCACAGTGGGGCAGGCCAAGGGTGTTGAGCAAGACATGGGTGTCCTGGAGATTATTCAACGGACAGTCAGGGTATCCTGTCTCCCTATGGACATCCCCAAAGAGATAAAAATAGATGTCTCTGACCTTGCTCTGGGAGAGGTTATACACATAGCTGATATAACGCCTCAGGAAGGAATCCGTCTATTGGATGATCCAGAGACGACTTTGGTGACTATTGTGGGCGCAGGAGTTGAGGAAGAAGGGAAAGAAAAAGAACCTGAGGCTGAGGAAGAGGCTGAGGAAGAGAAAAGTGAGGATTGATCTTGTCCAGGATCCTCGTGGCAGGTCTTGGGAATCCTGGCCCTCAATATAGACATACCCGCCACAACATGGGCTTTGCAACCCTGGATCATGTGGCCTCTCAGTGCGGTTTGGACTTTGTCCTACACAAAAAGTCGCCCCCATACGAGACTGCGTTGTGGACTGTAGCAGATGTCTCTGCTATACTACTTAAGCCCTTTACCTATATGAACAGAAGTGGTGAGGCGGTAGCATCTGTCTTTAATTTCTACAAAATTCCTTTAGAAAAGCTCTTAGTGGTACACGATGATCTGGAACTGTGTTTAGGACGACTCAAGTTTGTACGTGGTGGTGGCACTGGAGGACATAATGGAATTAGATCCATTGTAAGATCTATCGGCAGCAGGGAATTCCCGCGTCTAAAGATCGGCATAGGAAGGCCCAGTGGGCCTGTGCCAATAGATAAGTATGTGCTGTCACCTTTCCATCCAGAGGAGACCCAGGCGATAGAGAGAATCCTTGATTTTGCCGTTAAAGGACTGATATGTTTCATGAAGAATGGTATCGAGTCTGCCATGAACGAATTCAATGGACTTAAGATTTTAGGGCCGGATAGCCCTTGTTTTTAGCGCCTTTCCCGGAGGATTATAGATGGGCAAATTTTTTGCTTATATTGCATCATTAGTCTGTATAGCCCTTGTAGGTGCTGGGGGCATTCTGGGGTATTTTCTCCTTGAGGGAGAGCCCCCGAAATTGCAGGTAACCCCGATCCCAAAGATAATTGGGAGGAAATATACCTTTACAGTCAAGGCCACAGATGAACGGAGTGGGCTGAGGTCTATTTCTGCTACCTTGAGCCAGGGAGACAAGACCCTCAAACTTGGATCCAAGACCTACAGACAGAAGGAATGGTGGAGGGGATCAGCCGTAAGCGAGGATAAGATATCCTGGACCATCAGACCGATTGAGTTGGGCCTGGCTCAGGGAAAGGCCCTCCTTCAGATCTGTGCAAGAGACTCATCATGGCGAAATGGTCTAAAGGGAAATGAGCAGGTATGGAAGACCGACCTCCAGATAGATATAACACCACCTCGAATAAGTCTGGAGAGCACTGTTCACAATATAAGAAGTGGTGGAGCCGGTCTTGTATCCTATAGAGTAAATAAGCCAATAACTAAGACCGGGGTCTGGATAAATAAACACTTTTTCCCGGGGTATCCAAAACCAGGGGGGAAAGAGGGTATGTATGTTGCCATGGTGGCGATACCCTTTAATGTCACCAGACCAAAACAGATATTTATTGAGGCAGTAGATCAGGCAGGAAACGTCGCCAAGGCTCAATTCCCTTACCGCATCCTCCCGAAGGTCTTGAGGGTACGCAAAATTAATATATCTGATCGGTTTCTTGAGCAGAAAATGCCTGAGTTTATGGCTAGATATCCTGAATTAAAAGGTCCCCTCCTAAAGGTATTTCTTAAGATCAATACAGAACTCAGACATCGTGACAACACAGAGATTAGGAATTATTGCAAAAAGAGTGTCCCCAAAATCCTCTGGCACGGAAGATTTGAGCGTCTTCCCAGATCGGCATTCGAGGCAGGATTTGGAGATGAGCGCCATTACTTTTATAAGGGCAGAGAGATCGATCGGGAATTTCATATGGGTATAGACCTTGCCTCTGTTGCACATGCCCCTATCCCGGCAGGAAATACCGGTCTTGTCGTGTTTGCAGGCTACCTTGGCATCTATGGAAACACGGTGATCTTGGATCACGGTCTTGGCCTTTTCAGTATGTATTCCCACATGAGTGAAATCCGGGTATCAGTAGGTGATAAGGTGGAACGTGGGGATACTATAGGGATCACTGGAATGACCGGACTTGCAGGTGGGGATCATTTACACTGTGGGATGTTGGTCAGTGGAGTATTTGTGGACCCAATGGAGTGGTGGGATCAAAAATGGATACAAGACCATATCTTGGCCAATTTGTCTGCGCAGTGATACTGATTGCATAGCCCGTATTTGGAATAACTG
>JALTHV010000090.1:0-7190 GCA_027004315.1 Deltaproteobacteria bacterium | reverse complement strand
GCAAAAAAAATGGGACCCTCATGGAAGGCAGAGTTTGTATTTATTCACGTCGTAGATTCACGTGAGGCCTCTCGTATTGCTAGTTATACAAAAGAACCCATTGAAAAAGTGAAGGAGAGACTCACAAACCATGCCAAACAGGACCTTCGGCATTTTTTGAGCGATTGGGATGGTAATAATCTGGTAAAAGAGACCATCGTATCTTATGGGTATCCATTTCAGGAGATTGCCATAAAGGCCAAGGAACTACAGACAGACCTCATCCTAATGGGGGGCTATGGAAGTAAGGGAAAGGGAGAAATAGACGAGATCTTTTTCGGTAGCACAGTGGAAAAAGTGGTTCGTATCTTACCTTGCCCTGTACTCTGTGTGCCCATGGGATGGTCAGATGAGAATGCCTAAGTAACTGAGCTATACAAAAATTTCTAGTATCTCATAATTTCTGACTCCTGCAGGTGTGCGGATTGTGACTTCGTCTCCTTCATATTTGCCTATAAGTGCTTGACCTAAGGGAGATCTGATTGAGATACTCCCTTTTTTTATATCGGATTCGTCTGGCCCTACCAGTCTGTAGACGCTCTCCTCTCCGCTGTCGACATTTTCCAGCCTTACCTTTACCCCAAATATAACCCGCTCACAGCCTTGATCTTTACAGTCTATCACGTCTGCTGAGTCCAGCTTGTTATGAAGATACTGGATACGGCCCTCAACATGGGCCTGGCGTTCCTTTGCGGCATCATATTCTGCATTCTCGCTCAGATCACCATGGGCCCTAGCTACTTCAATGGCCTTGATCACTTTGGGCCTTTCTACCCTTTCCAGGGTCTCTAATTCCTTTTTAAGCTTTTCATAACCCTCTCTCGTAAAAGGGGTCCGCTCCATATGCCTATTCTCCTAAAGCTTGAAGGTGAACTATCTATAATATCTCAATATCTTGGGGGAACGCTGTATTGCTCCAACTTATTGAGAAGTTACTAGTTAAGGATATAACTATCTGTTTCTCCTAAAGATATAGGACCTCCATCCTGAACAGCTCTGGCCGATCAGGATATGCAATGACTACGGGTCATTCCTATATTCTAAAAAGATACCAGAATAAGCACTAGATGCAAGCTATTGTAATAGCCAGCTAAAAGCCCTTATCATGTTTTTTTGGTCTGTAGGGGTATTTTTTGATTTTAAGTACTTTACATTTAGAGCTAATAGACCTAAACTTTCTTTAATTAGAGTTTGCAATTTGTCATAAAATCGTCTATTTTGGCTATTTCCTTTGTGTCCAAGGCTGACCAATTGAAAATTGGTTTGTTGTCTGCAACGTAACGTATTGGATATAACTATGGCCGTAAAATTAGCTCTGAAAGAAAAAAATCAGTCATCTTATAGGTATATGGATCGCCTGATTGAGGCAGCTCGGGAAGGGACTCTTACTTATCAGGTCCTGAATGATTTGATACCTGATGAGATAAAGGATATTGGAAGGCTAGAAGAAATCTTTGATATGCTGTGTCAAAATAATATTGAGGTCATAGATGGCCTAAAATTAACAAGTATCAACAAAAAAGATGTGGTAAGAGACCTCCTGGAAAAGCGGGCTCTAACAGATGAGAAATCAAGCTCCGATTTTATTAAGACCAAAGCCAAACCCCTGGCTGTAGTCCTGGATAGTGGTGGACAGACCGATTCAGAAGAGATTACTACTACCTACCTACGCGAAATGGGGAGATATGAGCTTCTTACGCCTGAGAGAGAGCAGCAACTCAGCCGCACTATCAGAGATGGATTTAATGGAATTATTAAGGCTATTATGGATTTTTCTTCAGACCTGCCTGCAATGGAGGACTTAAGGGAACAAATACGTACCTGGAGACGGCGGGATCCCAGTCTCAAACCAAAAAAACAGCAATTAAATTATATGGTGAGGGCGGTTGTCAGTATTATTGAAATTTACGGTGAGGACGATGGCCTTAGAGACCTCAGAATTGCCGTCAGGGGACACCAAATAAGAATAGAGATAGCAAAAGATGAGATGATCAATGCTAACCTTCGTCTGGTGGTGAGCATTGCAAAACGTTATATGCATCAGGGTCTGTCCTTGTCTGATCTTATCCAGGAGGGTAATCTTGGTCTTATGCGAGCGGTCTTCCGGTTTGACTATACCAAGGGCAACAAGTTTTCTACCTATGCCAGTTGGTGGATACGTCAGTCCATTACCAGGGCTATATTGGACAAGACCCGCACCATAAGACTTCCTGTGCACTTTTTGGAACTCCGTAGCCAGTTTTTTAAGGCCTTTTATAGCCTTCTCAAAGAGCTTGGCAGGGAACCTTCACCTGCTGAGATATCTGAGCGTACCGGATTGCCCATGGAAAAAATCCTGTCTATTCTGGAGGCATCCAGAGAGCCGGTCTCTCTGGAGACTCCAGTGGGAAATGAAGACAGTACATTAGGGGATTTTATTGAAAATAAGGAGGCCATTTCACCTTACGAGACGGTACGGGAAAGAGAACTCATAGAACGGATAAAGGGTATCCTGGCTACTCTCAGCCCGAGAGAGGAAAAGATCATTCGCCTTCGTTTTGGAATAGGTGAGGATAGTGAATATACCCTAGAGGAGATAGGAAAACGTTTTAATGTATCTCGTGAGCGTATCCGTCAGATAGAAAAAAAGGCCTTGAACAGGCTGAGACACTCAAGTCGTCGAGATCGTTTAAAGTACTTTCTTGGCTAAACCAGATATCTCCATATCATCAACTTCTTTTTGTGTAAGTTTTCAATAAGTCCTGGCAACTTTGATGTAATCGATCACATAACCGTTCACATTCCCCCCGGGGACGTAGACGGCTACCCGATCACAGGGGGTTTCTTTTTCTAACATGCTCTCGCCCTTACAGGGCTAACGCAAATCGTTTCCAAAAGAAGCATCCCGGGATCGGTTACCAAAATGGGAGCCTCTACTTAATTGAGAAGTTACCCTTTTGTCATTCAAGTGCCTGATAATTAAGGATAAGTCATGAAAAGAATAGAAAAATGTATGACAGGCTGTAGCCAGGCAAATCTGGCAGATATATTGGAAGTTGCAGCAAGGGCTGCCTTAAAGGCCGGAAAAATTCTAAGGGATCTATATGGCCAACCCCATCAGGTACGATATAAGGGGGATATAGACATGGTCACTGAAGCTGACTTGTCATCAGAGAAGGTCATTCTCGACATACTAGATAAGACCCCCATCAATGCCAAGATTATTGCCGAAGAATCCCAGTCTACCTATAATGAGATCCCAACCAATCCGGTCTGGATCATTGATCCGCTTGACGGCACCACTAATTTTGTCCACGGCTTTCCATGGTTTGCCGTATCCATTGCCTATGCCAAAGAAGGCAGAGGCCTTGTGGGAGTCATATATTGCCCTATGCAAGATGAACTTTTTTGCGGATGTCTTGGCAGTGGGGCCTGGCTCAACGGCAAGTCAATAAAGGTCTCAGGGATCTCGACATTAGGTAAGTCGCTCTTAGCAACTGGCTTTCCCTATAATATCCATCAGAAATCAGCGAAGGTGATAGCTGCTCTTAAGGCAGTCTTAATTAAGGCTCAAGGGATTCGGCGGGCAGGAGCTGCTGCCATAGATCTGGCCTATGTGGCCTGTGGAAGGCTGGAGGGATTTTGGGAGATAAACCTCAAACCATGGGATACAGCCGCAGGGCAACTCCTATTGGAGGAGGCAGGGGGTAAGTTGTCAGACTTTAAAAGTAACAACTACTCTCCATTTATCCCAGAGCTATTGGCAACTAATGGTCTTATTCATAAAGAACTGGTATCTGTAATCAGGAGTAGCACATTAGTCTAAAGCCTAAAAGGCTATTAAATCAGCCCGCAGCCTATTTTCACAGCAATTTTTTTCTTAGGGGGGTATTGCATTCCTAAAAACTATAATTATATTAGCACTCGTCGTTAGTGAATGCTAACAATAGAGGATGGCCATCCTTATCAGAGCTACCTGCAAAGGAACTATGTAGTGCCCTTTAGAGAGCGAGAGGGATTACTTGTTGGCAGGTCCAAGTTTTTGGCTCAAACATATAGTTAAAAGGAGAATAGATACTATGAAGATTCGTCCATTGCATGATCGTATTTTAGTAAAACGTCTGGAAGGGGAGAAAAGAAGTAAGGGTGGAATCATTATCCCAGATACTGCAAAGGAAAAACCAGTTGAAGGAAAAGTTATTGCTGTAGGGAAAGGCAAAATACTTGATAATGGTGAGATTAGACCTCTGGATATAAAAGAGGGAGATCGTATCCTTTTTGGGAAATATGCTGGGACAGAAGTCAAGATAACTGGAGAAGAATACTTGATAATGAGAGAAGACGACGTCGTTGGCATTATTGAAGAATAATAGATCGTCATTTTTTATAACGGAGGTTATGTAAAATCATGTCAGCCAAAGAGATTAAATACAGTGAAAGGGCCAGAGAGGCCATGTTGAAGGGCGTAAATTCCTTGGCCAATGCAGTGAAAGTCACTCTTGGTCCCAAGGGACGCAATGTCATTATTGAGAAGTCCTTTGGAGCCCCGGCCATCACAAAAGATGGCGTTACCGTGGCCAAAGAAATTGAGTTTAAGGACAAATTTGAGAATATGGGGGCCCAGATGGTAAGAGAAGTGGCCTCTAAGACCAGTGACGTTGCAGGTGATGGTACTACTACTGCGACCGTCCTTGCCCAGTCTATATATGCCGAGGGTTCCAAACTGGTAGCTGCTGGGATCAATCCCATGGCCCTCAAAAAGGGGATTGATAAGTCAGTAAACGTCATCGTTGATGAACTCAGAAAACTGAGTAAAGACACCAAAGATCAGAAGGAAATAGCCCAGGTAGGTACCATATCTGCGAATAATGACTCAACTATTGGCAATATTATTGCCGAAGCCATGGACAAAGTCGGTAAGGAAGGGGTCATTACTGTTGAAGAGGCCAAGTCTATGGAGACCTCTTTAAAAGTTGTGGAAGGAATGCAATTTGACCGTGGTTATTCTTCGCCCTACTTTGTAACAGATCCGGAAAAGATGGAGTGTGTGCTAGAGGATCCCTATATCCTGATACACGAAAAAAAGATCAGTAACATGAAGGACCTCCTGCCAATTCTTGAGCAAATTGCAAAGATGGGCAGGCCTCTTATGATTGTTGCTGAAGACGTTGATGGTGAGGCCCTGGCTACTCTTGTAGTAAACAAAATCAGGGGCACGCTCCAGGCCTGTGCAGTAAAGGCCCCAGGCTTTGGTGACAGACGCAAGGCCATGATGCAGGATATCGCTATCTTGACTGGCGGTGAAATGGTAGCAGAAGACCTGGGCATCAAACTCGAGAATATATCTCTCAGTGATCTTGGTACGGCAAAGAGGATAGTGATCACTAAAGACAATACCACTATTGTCGATGGCGCTGGTTCCAAAAAAGAAATTGAAGGCCGAGTGAGACAGATCCGTACCCAAATTGAGGAAACAACCTCTGACTATGACCGGGAAAAACTCCAAGAGCGTCTGGCCAAACTTATAGGTGGGGTAGCAGTCATTAATGTAGGTGCTGCCACAGAGACCGAGATGAAAGAAAAGAAGGCCAGAGTGGAAGATGCTCTCAATGCCACCAAGGCCGCGGTAGAAGAAGGTATAGTCGCAGGTGGTGGTACTGCATACCTCCGTTGTCTGCCTGCATTGGATAATATAGAGACAGAGGATGGAGATGAAAAATATGGAATCAATATTATCCGCAGGGCCATTGAAGAACCTCTGCGCCAGATCGCCTGTAATGCCGGCCATGAAGGATCTATTGTAGTTGAACGGGTAAAATCTGAGAAAGGGAATATTGGCTTTAACGCCAATACCGGTGTATATGAAGATCTTCTGGAGTCTGGAATCATCGACCCAACAAAGGTTTCCCGTACAGCACTTCAGAATGCAGCAAGCGTCGCCAGTCTACTCCTGACCACTGAGGCCATGATCGCTGAGATCCCAAAGAAGGAAGAGCCGATGGGCGGCATGCCTCCTGGTGGCGGCATGCCTACTGGCGCTATGATGCAATAAGACATAACTGTTCACATTCCCCTCCGGCCAGCAGTGGCCTTCTAAAGGGTTTCAGTACGGATTAATGGGCAGAGTGCCCTGATCTTGTGTATCAAGCTTCTGAAACCCTAAAAAAGGCTACTGCTGAGTCGGGGCTTCCCCAGCCCCAAAGACCAAGAAAGCCATAGCCAATATATTTTTACTCAAATGGATGGCCTTCTTTCTCAAAATCCGGTAAATAACATTCTGGTGCATCCAGCTTCTGTGTAAAACCTTGATCCAATCCCAGCTCCAGTGACTTTTTAATAACCCGCACGTATTCCGAATAGCGTATTTCCCGTGAGATGAGAGGATAGCGCTTTGCTTTGTGCATTGGGAAATATTGGGACATCAGACTAATGGCCGTATGTGGTGAAAGCTCATGGGCAATCCATTCTAAGATCTGTTCGCTGTCCGCTAAATCGTTTGGTAAAATAAGGTGCCGGATTATTAGTCCCTTCTGTGCAATGCCCTCGGCATCCAGAGTCAACTCACCTACCTGACGATACATCTCCTTAATGGCCTGTTTCGCAAAGGAGACATAGTCTTTTACTTTTGAATATTGCCAGGCAGAGGTATCGTCAAAATACTTAAAATCCGGCAAATAGATGTCCACAATGCCGTTTAAAAGCTCCAAGACATGCAAAGAATCGTAGGCATTGGTATTGTAAACAATCGGGGTGTTAAGCCCCTTTTGCGTCGCTTTAAGAATGGCTTCTGCCATTTGCGGCACAAAATGCGAAGGAGAGACAAAATTGATATTGTGGGTACGTAATTCGTTTTGTAGATAGAGCAATCGATCTGCCAATTGGTCGGTGGTTAGTTCGAATTGCCTGAAATATTTCGGCTGTTGGCTAATTTGAAAGTTTTGGCAGTAAAGACATCTGAGATTACAGCCCCCGAAGAAGACAGCACCAGAGCCATTGGTGCCGGAAAGTACGGGCTCTTCGCCATGATGATCACACACGGAGACTACATAAGGATTGGTCCCGGCCAGGCAGTAACCCATTTCCCCCTGCAGACGATTGACGTGGCAATTCCGGGGACAAACGGTGCAATCGGCCAGTAGCTCCTTGAGTTGAGCCACACGATTTTCTAATTC
>JALTHV010000089.1 GCA_027004315.1 Deltaproteobacteria bacterium | reverse complement strand
CTCTGAAATAGAAATAAGTTTCAATATCCCAATGGCATTCCTCATATTTTCATAACTTTCTGGGTCTTGTAACACTGCTCTTGGCTCACCATTTTGAGTAATAATTACAGGTCGACGTGTATCGTTTATGTAACTTCTCAATAAGTTGAGGCTTCATTTTGGTAACCGATTACAGGGTGCTTCTTTTTTCAACATGCTCTCGCCCCCTCACCCTGCCCTCTCCCAGAGGGAGAGGGTTTGGGTGAGGGAGAAGTTACTGCAAGCTTTGCGCCTTCCCGCAATAGCCCGCCTGCCTTGCCTGGCACTGGCGGGCAGGTTGGTATTCCAGCCTTGGTATTTTCACAGTTTCATCCGGGAACTGTGAAAGGAAAAATCCGGTAAATCCTGTATATCCTGTCTAATTGGCAATATGAAAACGAACTCAGGTCGCACAGTTTTATTGAGAAGTTACTCGTTTATTTGTTTTAACAAATCGGCCGCTCTTGCCTTTAAATAACTAACTGGTTTTATGTCTTTGGAAATATTTATTTCATCACCTCCAGTTCTTCTATGATACCAAATTAAGACTGGATGTCACCTCCATATTTTAAGAGGGCCAACGCCAGCCATCACAGGTGGCAAACTTGGAGCGCAGCGGAGCGTTTGACGTCCTTGTGAATGGCATTGTGTGGCACACCCCTCAAATTCTATCCTTATGGTCTATAGCCATCACCCGAAATCCAGATTCAAGACCTGCCCCGAATTTTGTAGGATGTAGGCCCTACACGCTTTATAGGCACGATATATGGCCCGCCAGCATTGTTATTGATTACTTCAACTTCAACCTCATAAACCTTTCTTATATTCTCTGGCGTTAGGACCCCACGGCCTGCATTGACTACCCTGCCATTCATCATGAGAATGACCTTGTCAGAGTATCTTGATGCAAGATTGAGATCATGGACTGCCATAATCACTGAGATTTTCTTTTTTGCCACAAGCCCTCTTACGATCTCCATCACCTCAAGTTGATGCTTGATGTCAAGGTTAGAGGTTGGTTCGTCCAGTAGAAGCACTTCAGGCTCCTGAGCCAATGCCCTCGCAATTAAGACTTTCTGCCTCTGTCCGCCGCTGAGTTCGTTGTGATCCCTCATTGCGAGATCCTCTAGCTTCATCAACCTCAGGACCTCTACAACTTTTTCAATATCCACATCGCTGCCTCGCCATCCAAGATGCGGACGTCTCCCCATGAGAACCATATCAAAGACAGTCAGAGGAAACACATTAGAGTTGGCCTGCGGAACATACCCTATATGTCTTGCAGTCTCAGACATGCTCATGGATCTGATTTCAAGACCATCCAGTAGTATACTTCCTTTGGTAGGCTCCAGGATTCTATTTATACACCGTAGCAAGGTACTCTTACCGGCTCCATTGGGGCCGCAGATGGATATGACTTCCGATGGAGCAACTTCCATGCAGATGTCTTCCAAGACCGGTGTGCTCGCATATTTAAACGCTACATTCTTTACATTCAGTCTCATTACATTATTAGCTTTCTTCTTCTCTTTACTAGATAGAGAAGTAACGGCCCACCCATACAAGCCGTAATTGCCCCAACAGGAAGGACAACAGGGGGGATAATGTTTCTTGCAAGAATATCTGCACCTACAAGCAATATTGCACCGAGTATACCAGAAGCTGGGAGTAAGAATCTGTTATCTCCACCGATAAGAAGACGTGCGATATGTGGTGCAACGAGCCCTATAAAGCCTATAGTTCCTGTAAAGCAAATTGTGCTTGCAATCATGAAAGTTACAATAGAGAGGGTGAAGATCCTGACACCCCTGACATTTACTCCGAGACTCTTGGCAACTTCATCGCCTACGGACATAACATTCAGGTCCCATGATTTTATCATGAGCAAGGAGACAGAACACACAAGCACGATACCAGATATAGCAACCTGACTCCATGAAGCTCTGTCAAGCGAGCCAACCATCCAGAATAAGGCCGCTGCCACTGCTTCTTCTTCACCAAAGTACTGGATTATTATTGTAGCAGCTGAAAAAATGTATAGGATTGCAATGCCTACAAGGATCAGTTCTTCTGGCGTAGCACCTTTTCTACCAGCAAATGCTAAGATGATAAACGAACACAGCATGGCGAATATAAATGCATTCCCTATTATGAGATAGTCTCCTCCAATAAGGCCCAAGCCAGTGATTATGGCAAGAGTTGCTCCGAACCCTGCTCCTGCTGAAATCCCAAGTGTATATGGGCTTGCGAGCGGGTTTCTGAGGACTCCCTGCATAACGGTTCCTGCAACACCAAGACCAAATCCCGTAAGGATGCCAAGAGATATCCTTGGCATCCTCAGGTCCCAGACGCATGTTTCTGCGAGCCAACTGACATGGAAATAACCTGGAAATAACCTGTGGAGAATCGTGGCATAGGCCTCCCATATAGTGATGCCTGCAGATCCAAGCGACAGAGATAGGCCGCTGATAAACATTAAAAGAAAAATGGAAAAGAGAATAAAGATGATCTTCCTGCCAATAGCCTCCTGGTATTGTTTTTTTATTGCATCATTTGTCATGGTTTTGGATAGACACACCAGGTTTTATCCAAATCTAAGTCCAGATGCTGGAACTTAGTTATAAACTCCTCGTGCACCGCTTGAGGATCCATGTCTGCAAAACGTTTGGGATAGAGCCACTTGGCGATATATAAGGCATCTATGAGACCGTTTGCTCCTCCAAGCACGAGATGACCACCGTTCATCATATATAGTCTTTTATTTTTAACTGCGCTGACATGAGCAAACTCTGGTCTGTTCATGAATTGATCTATCATTTGCTTCGCCTTTGATGGATTTTTTATATCATAGTCTACCCAATAGTTGTTTGTTAAAATAATAACATCTGGATTTCGCCTTATTATCCATTCTGCATCTATCTTAATTGATCCGGAACCATTTATTTCATCTCCTATAGATCTTCCTCCTGCCATATGAACTATTGTACTATAACGATTATCTTTAGCACCCACAGAAAATCTTTTGATCCCATATCTAATTGCATCGTAATAAGTCATAAATACCAGCGGCCTATCTTTTTCTGGAATATTTTTAGTCCGCTCCTTAAGTTCATTGAACCACTTAGACCACCAATAAATGTACTGCTTCGCCTCTTTTTCTTTATTGAATAGAGCCCCTAACTTCATCACCTTTTCTCTAAATTCTCTCAAGTTAATCGTGGGCTCAATATCCATGATAATAACTGGAATGCCTGGTGTTTTTCTCCAATCAAAGGTAAAGTAGGCTCCATCGCTAAAGATGACATCAGGTTTTAGTTTATCAATTAGCTCATAATCAGGTGATTTGAGCAATCCAATATTTGTAATTTTAAGAAATTCTGGAAAATATATTGCACTGTATCTATATCCTCCTGGTCTGACAAAACGATCGATTGCTCCAATAACCTTAGCTTTTATAGCAAGCGTCCTCAATGTCTCATAGAGGTAGCAGTTATGTCCATGATATACGAAAGTCTTTATTGGCATATGTACAGCTACTTTACGGCCTGTATCATCTACAATTGTCGCAATTTTTGCCTTTGCATATCCATTAACTGCTGCAATAGCGCTTATTGAAATTATAGCAATAATTATAATTAATTTATCTGATTTAATAAATTTCATTTTTCCTCTTTTATTGTTCTATGGAGATTGTTAATGTAGCTGTTATATTAGTTTTATCATAAAAATTGCTTATCTTTTTTGTTTCATCTATTTTTCTTATTCTGAACATCCAAAGGTCATTTCTGCCAAGGGATATCGATCCTACTCCACTCTGATCTGTTGTGGCAGTTATGGGATATTCTTTTTTCCCGTGATTTTTATAGACAGCATCTATCGTTACTCCTTTAGATGGTTTCCCCTCATAAATTGCCTTTAGTTGAAGAAAATGACTATTATTTAGAGGAATCATTTCCAATACGTGCCCAACGTCTCTTAGAGCTTCTATTTCTATATGATTTATGGTGAATATATAGCTTTTTGCATATTGATAGAAGTAGGTGCTATACTCTACATTCTCGTAGTCCTTTTTTGGTCCTCTTGTAAAGCTACCGTCTTTAAGTTTTGTACCTATGCCGTAATTATACTCCAGTGCAACGACGTAGATGCCTTCATCTTCCATCTTAAAGGAGACTATGTGGTAATCTTTCTCGCTTTCCACAATAGGCAGTTGTATCCTTTTATTATCCGGTGTAAGGATATATGCATTACATTTTTCTTTTTCACATAGTCCGTCTGTCTTCATAGCATGACCCCATCCTATCTTTACTACAGCCTTTTCTCCTTTATGGTAATATTTTTTTGCAGGTTCCAACCAGATTTCATGTCCTTGAAATATGTTTTCAGACTTCATTTCTCTCC
>JALTHV010000088.1 GCA_027004315.1 Deltaproteobacteria bacterium | reverse complement strand
GGGGCACCCTTGATATAGGCGGTAAGCCTGTCTGATGGCCCCCTGCAGATCACTGTCATACGCTGCCTGCTGGAGTCAAAAGGGATCTCCCTCTGACGTGGATTTTCTGAGATCAATCGCTCTAAGTCCATCTTCTCTCTTGCAAACACCAGCAGGGCACCCTCAGTAGGGTCACCGGAGTAGCCCGGGGGCCCGGGCTCCAGTCTGGCATTATTACAGAGGGCAGAGGCAGAGATAATGGACCTCTCGAGTTCGTCTTTCCCTGCAAGACCTTCTGGGCCTGTCTCCATGCCGTGTATGGCCCCGTCTCTCAGATCGAGAAAAAACATGGTCTTGACAGACATCTGGTTCTGGGTCAGCGTACCTGTCTTATCCGTACATATCACTGTGGTAGAGCCCAGGGTCTCCACGGCCTCCAGCCTCTTGACCAGGGCCTTTTTACCCGCCATCCTCTTGGCGGCCAGGCTCAGGCACAGGGTCACTGTAGGAAGGAGCCCCTCAGGGACATTTGCCACTATAATGCCTATGGCAAATATCAGGCTGGCCATCACCGATCGGTGTACAAAGACGCTCACCCCGAAAAAGACCAGGCCAAGACCTATGGCAATGGCAGAGATGATGCGGATGAAGTGGTTCAGGTTCTGCCGCAGGGGGCTGGCCACCTCCCGTGTCTCCTTGGTCAGGTGGGCGATCTTTCCTATCTGTGTCTCCATCCCGGTGGCAAACACCACTGCCCTGCCGTTTCCGCTCTGGACCGTGGTGCCTGAAAAGACCATATTGCGGCAGCTCAGCATTGCCTTATGGGTGTACCTCATGGACCTCGATTTGGGCTCAGACTCCCCTGTGAGCGCAGAATTGTCTACCTTCAGGGCATTGATCTCGATCAGACGGCCGTCTGCCGGGATGCCGTCACCTTCTTCCAGGACCATGACATCCCCTGGTGCCAGGAGCCTGGCCAGGATCTCTCTGACCTCCCCTCCACGCAGGACCTTCACCCTTGGTGGGAGCATCTCTTTAAAGCCCTTAAGGATTTTTTCTGCCTGATACTCCTGCAAAAAGGTAAATATGCCATTCAAGAGGACCACTACACCCAGGGCAATCCCTATATAGAGATTTCCCTGACCCGGATCCCAATATTCGGCAAAAAAGGAGAGTATGGCACCAATGATCAGCAGGATGGCAAAGAAATTTGCAAACTGGCTGAAAAACTTCCTCAGAGTTGATCCCTTTCCGGTCTCCTTCAGGACATTGGGTCCAAGGACCTCCAGGCGCCTTGCGGCCTCTTGCTCGGAGAGGCCATGGGGACTGGTCGCAAGACGTCTAAAGAGCTCGTCAAGCCCTATCTTATGTTCATCACCCCTGGATCGGTAATCAAGAATGGATGTCATCTGTCTGGCCTCTGAGCCTCAGTAATAGATCCATATTACGCAACTCCTCCACAAGACTATAGAAGATAGGCACATAGATAAGGGTAAGGAAGGTGGCAACGAGGAGGCCCCCTATGGCCACTACTGCCAGCGGAGAGAGCCTCTCAAGGCCCAGGGCACGCTGTGCGGCAATAGGCAGCATCCCTACTATGGTGCCCGATGCGGTCATGAGGATAGGTCTGGTCCTTGTCCTTACTGCCCCTTCTATGGCCTGTTTCATATCTGTTCCCCTGGCCCTGGCCTTTTTGATAAAGTCTATAAGGAGGATAGAGTTATTCACCACGATGCCTGCCAGGAGGATCATTCCCATATTGGCCGGCATACAGGCATGTCTACCCACGATCAGGAGCCCCCAGGCACCCCCGATCATGGCAAACGGGATGGCCGTCATGATGGTGAGGGGATCTATCCAGGAACGGAATGTGGGGACCAGGGAAAAGAAAAGCAGGATCACTGCCAGGCCCAGGGCCTTTTTCAGCCTGGTGCCTGCCTCATTCATATTCTTTACCTCCCCCTCGTTGCTGATGTGATAACCAGGGGGAAGTTGCAGGCCGGATAGTACCCTTTTGATCTGACTCTGGAGGTGTGTTATGGCCATGGTGCTGCGATAACCATAGATATCCACAGTGGGTTCCAGGTCCTGGCGTGTATATTTGGTCCTGGTATAGGTCTTTGTGAAGTGCGCAAGCTCTCCCAGGGGGACAGGTCCCATTCCTGTCTGGATATTGATTGCCCGGATATCAGAGATGGATGCCCTTGCGCTTTCCGGGTAACGTACCCTTATAATGTATCCGTCCTCCCCTGGGACCCTCAAGACAGAGGCAGGCCTGCCCTTTACTGCATCCCTCAACTGCCTGCTTATCTCAACAGGACCTATTCCATAGCGGCTTGCCTTTTCGATGTCTACGTGCATGAGCCACTCGGTCTTGTCCATGGTCCAGGACCTGCTGACAGTCGTGAGCCCCCTTACCTCCATGAGACGGGCCTTGACCTGATCGGCAAGCCGGTCCAGTATCTCTGGGTCAGGTCCGGAGACCATTATGTCCACAGGGGCACTTATCGAAGATAGCGGGGTCGCACCAAAATCAAATACATTGAAGGACTTGAGCCCGGTGATGTCTTGGGCCTTTTTCCTGATCTCCTGCTCTATCTGCCAGATGGTCTCTTTCCTGTGGAACCGGTCCACAAAGTGGGCAGTGATGAGGCCCTGCTGCGGGATATCCCCGGTGCCGAAACTCACTACCCCTGGTTCAGAACCCACGGTCGTGGAGATCATCTTGATCCCGTCCATGCCCTCAAGGATCGCCTCTATCTTTTTTGCAATCTCCTCAGTACCTGAAATGGATGTGTCAGAGTCTGCCTCAAATGCAATCTTTACTATCCCTGTATCCATGGGCGGCATCAGGTCACGTCCAGCAAGGGGCATCACGAACTTCATGCTCAGGACGAACAGAATAAGCCCTGACACAATAAAGAGGGCCTTGTGGCTGAGGGCCGTATCTATAAGAGAGGCAAAGAAGTCCCTGATGGGATCGATGACATAGGTCCCAAACAGGCCTACTGTCCTCTCAAGCCGGTTCTTTTTTGAATTGTCCCTTACCAGATATGGGGCGATCAGGGGTATCACTGTCACCGACACTATATAGCTCGCGATAAGGGCCAGGGACAGGACCACAGTAAACTGCCTCAGGATCTTCTGGACATAACCACCAATGAACATGATGGGCACAAGGACTATTACAGTGGTATAGGTGCCTGCCCAGTCCGCAAGGAGTATCTCATTGAGCCCGTCTACGACCGCCTTGGAGATCGGCTTTCCTATCTGGTGGTAGTGACGCTCTATATTCTCTATTACCACAATGGCATCATCGAGCAGGAGACCAACTGCCACGATCACTGCCGTGAGGGTCACGATGTTGAGTTCATAGCCAAAGAGATACATGGCCGCAAAGGTGAGAAAATAGGTAAATGGGATGGAGATGGCCGCAAGCAGCGAGATCCTGGTGTCGGCAATAATGAGAAATATCACGCCCACGGTCATGATTATGGCATCTCTCAGGGAATCCACCATATTCTCTATGCTGGTCTCAATGATGTTCTTCTGGGTATCTGCCACCTCTATGGAGATCCCTGGATACTTTGCCCTGATTTTAGGCAGGGCCTTTTCAACTGCCGCTATGGTGGTGGTGACATGGCCATCTTCAGGCCTCATGAGATTGATCCCTATGGCTGCATGGCCATTTCCTCGATACAGAGACTGGCGCTCCCGGTACAGGGTCTTTATAGAAGCGATGTCTCCCAGGTGGACCTCGCCTCCACCTCTTCCTGCCTCATGCGCCACCACGATAGAGGCAAGCTCCTCCTTTTTGAGCCTCTCTCCCTGTGTCTTTATCAGGAACTGGCCATTTCTTCTGATGATGAGTCCGTCCGGGATATTGATATTCTGGCTGTTCAGGGCAAGGATCACCTGCTCAAGAGAGAGGCCATAGGCATGGAGCCTTACAGGATTGATCTCTATAGAGACCTCTGGGAAATATCCGCCAAATACCTCTACATTGGCCACCTCCGGGATCCTCAGAAAGTCTTCCCTGATCTCATTGTCTGCGAGCTGGCGTACCTTGGCCAGGTCCAGGTGGCTCCCTTTTTTTGGAATTAGGGCCAATGTGAACACGGGTGTGGTGGCGTCGCTGACCCTGAATATCTTTGGTGGCCGGATGTCCGGAGGGAGCCTGGACTCTATCCTCTTTATGGCATTGGCCACATCTGTTGCCGCGGCATCGAGCCCCTTTCTGTACTCAAACTCGACACTCACAGCGGCCATCTCGTCCTGACTCACTGAACGTACCTTCCTGACCAGGTCCACGGTGGCAAGCTCCTTTTCCACAATCCGGGTCACCTTGTCTTCAACATCGCCGGCAGATGCCCCTGGCCAGGAGATTATGACAGAGATGACAGGATAATTGGCATCCGGAAAGAGGTTGAGTGGCATGCTCTTAAAGCCTACGAACCCAAGGACCACTGC
>JALTHV010000087.1 GCA_027004315.1 Deltaproteobacteria bacterium | reverse complement strand
AGAAAACAAAGGGCGAGAGCATGTTGGAAAAAGAAGCACCCTGTGATCGGTTACATCGAAGTTGCCAGGACTTATTGAGAAGTTACATAAATAAGATGTAATATAAACTTATAACTAATTTTGGTCAGGAAATACCGCTGTGACCGAGGCCACCCTTGCCCCTGGATGTGGCTGGCAATGAATCCACTTCTTGCCAGCTTGCCTGCCAGGTCCTGGAAAGGACCATCTGGGCTATACGTTGTCCTCTCTTGATAGTAATGGCCTCTTGCCCGAGGTTGATGAGTCCTACCTGGATTTCGCCACGATAATCGGCGTCTATCGTGCCGGGTGCATTTACTACTGTAAGACCCATTTTAATGGCAAGCCCACTCCTGGGCCGGACCTGAAATTCGTAGCCATGGGGAAGGGCTACCGCAAGGCCCGTAGGGACAATGCCTATCTCTCCCGGAGCCAGGACGATATCGTGCTGGATAGCTGCAGCCAGGTCCATACCTGCCGATTGCTCAGTAATATATTTTGGGAAAGAGAGCCCTGATGCATGGGGCAGGCGTTTTATCTGTACGACAACAGACACCTATAAACTCCTATTTACCCAAAACAAGTTTCTCGCAGCTCCTGGCATCTTCATCCCTTATCGGTCCGAGACAGACCATGGCAGCTCCACCTTCCAGACAGTCCCTGGCCATCTGCTGTATGTCAGCAGGAGTAACCGCATCAATGGAACGGATTACCTCATCATAGGAGACAAACCTGCCCAGGGTTATCTCATTGTTGGCCAGACGTGTCATGCGGCTGTCTGTATTTTCAGCAGAAAGGAATAACGCACCCTTTATGTGATCTCTGGCTGCCTCAAGTTCAGCATATCCTAAGGACTGATCTGCAAGCCTTGCCAGCTCTCCCTGCATCATCTCTACCACAGTCGGGGCCTCTTTAGGAGAGATCCCTGCATAAATACCCAGCATCCCAGTATCCTGAAACGACGAAAGGAAAGAATAGACAGAGTAGGCAAGTCCCCTCTTCTCTCTTATCTCCTGAAACAGCCGGGAACTCATGGAGCCGCCTAGAACGACATTCAGTAAGAGGGCATTATAGCGTTTGGGATCTGGAGAAGAAGGCCCCCTATAACCCATCAGCACATGTAGTTGTTCCAGGTCTCTATGGAAAAATTGGGCCCCGAGATGGGGTACAGGTCTAGAATGAGATAGGTGAGAGTCGTCAGGGGATATCCCCCCAAAGAGTCTGTCAACCTTGGCCATAAACGAGGTGTGGTCAATGTTCCCTGCCGCAGCGACCAGGATGTTGGGGCCAACATAGTTTTTATTGACGTAGTCCTTCAGGTCTTGAGGACTTATGGCCTGGACATTATCAACAGTCCCAAGGACAGACCTGCCCAGGCCGTCACCAGACCAGTAAAATTTGCTAAAGAGTTCGTGGACAAATTCATCCGCAGAGTCCTCAAGCATACTGATCTCTTGCAATATTACCTGGCGCTCTCTCTCTGTCTCCACCTCATCAAACCTGGAATGAAGAAATATGTCAGACAGCAGTTCCAGGACCCTGTCTAGCTGGGAATCCAGTACCTTTGCATAAAAACAGGTAGTCTCCTTGGAGGTAAAGGCATTGGAGAATCCACCCATCTGGTCAAAGGCCTTGGCAATATCCAGGGCAGAACGTCGCTCAGTCCCCTTAAAGATCATGTGCTCAATGAAATGGGAGATGCCAAAATCCTGGGTCTTCTCATCTCTGGAGCCCACTGTAACCCATATCCCTACTGATACAGAGCAGACATTGGGGATATATTCACTCAGCACCCTCACGCCGTTTGGCAAGATAGATTTACTGTATTGTTGTTTCACTTTTGCTTACTGGCTCCTTGCTGCTCCATGGCAGCCTTACGGCTGAGTCTGATCCTACCACGTTGATCTATATCTATGACCTTTACCCTGACCTTATCACCTTCGCTGAGTACATCCTTTACATTCTGAACATGGTAGTTATCGAGTTGAGAGATGTGCACAAGACCATCGGTACCAGGCAATATCTCAACAAATGCCCCAAAGTCCACGATCTTTTTTACAGTCCCAAGATAAATTTCACCGACCTTGGCCTCTTTTGTGAGGTCCTTGATCTTCTCAATGGCCTCTTCAGACGCCTTGCCCGAGCAGGAAAAGATATTCACCTGACCTGAATCATCGACGTCTATCTTTACGCCGGTCTCGGCTATTATGCCCCGTATATTCTTGCCGCCAGGGCCTATGAGGTCCCGGATCTTTTCGGGGTTGATATTGAGGCTGACAAACCTGGGTGCATACGAGGAGAGCTCTTTTCTGGGACGGTCTATCACCTCTTTCATCTTACCTAAGATAAAATGCCTTGCATCTCTTGACTGCATTAGCGCCTTGCTCAATATCTCCTGGCTGATACCAGAGATCTTGATATCCATCTGGAGGGCGGTAACCCCCTCTTCTGTCCCTGCCACCTTGAAGTCCATGTCTCCCAGGTGGTCCTCATCTCCAAGGATGTCAGAGAGTATAGCGACCTCATCTCCCTCTTTTACGAGGCCCATTGCCACACCTGCCACCATATCCCGAATAGGGATGCCGGCATCCATCATGGCAAGAGTTCCCCCACATACAGTGGCCATAGAGGAAGAGCCGTTAGATTCCAAGACATCTGAAACAATACGAATGGTATACAGAAAGTCCTCCACCGGGGGGATCACCCCAGCCAGTGCCCGCTCTGCCAAGGCACCGTGACCAATGTCCCTCCGTGCCGGCCCCCTCAGGGGTCTGACCTCGCCCACACTGTAAGGTGTGAAGTTGTAGTGCAGCATGAAGTGCTTATAGATCTCTCCTCCAGGAGATTCAATCCTCTGCTCATCTTCAGAGCAGCCAAGGGTCGCTGCAACCAATACCTGAGTCTCTCCACGGGTAAAGACCGCTGAACCATGGGTGCGTGGAAGTTCTCCCACAGAACAGGAAATCGGCCTGACTTCATCACATTTTCTGCCGTCAATCCGGAGCCTCTCCTTTATAACCAAAGACCGCACCAACTCCTTCTCAAAGACCTCCAAACTCCTCGATATTTCCCGTTCATGTCCCGGATAAGAAGCAGCTAGTGCCTCCTGGACCTCTATTTTGAGGAGCTTTTTGGACTTATTGCGCTCGATTTTACGGGGTATCTGTATAATTTTCTGCATGTCTTCATAGGCAAGGTCCCTGACTCTAGCTATGAGTTCAGGGTCCAGGACGGGTTCAGGAACGGCCATCTTTGACTTACCTGCCCTCTCTACAAGCTCATCCTGGAGATCCAGCAAGGGGATCAAGGCACTATGACCAAATAAGATGGCATCCAGCATCTCCTGTTCCGGCACCATGAGGGCCCCACCCTCCACCATGACTATGGCATCTCTTGTACCGGCAACAACAAGGTTCAAGTCTGAAGCAGAGAGCTGGGTCTTAGTGGGATTGACCACCAATCTGCCTCTTATCCTCCCCACCCTTACACAGGCAATAGGGCCATCAAAGGGTATGTCCGAGACGCAAAGGGCTGCAGATGCCGCGGTAATCGCAACTACATCCGGGTCGACCTCGGTATCCATAGAGAGCACAGTTGCGATCACCTGGGTATCATAATTATAGCCTACAGGAAATCTGGGACGAAGTGGACGGTCTATAAGCCGCGAGGTCAAGGTCTCTTTCTCACTGGGCCTTCCAACTTCCCTCCTGAAATAGTTCCCAGGTATACGACCTGATCCAAAAAACATCTCCTGATAGTCCACCAAGAGGGGCAGGAAATCCATCCCCTCTCTCTCCTGGCCAGACGTCACTGCCGTCACCAGTACCATGGTATCTCCCAGACTGGCCAAGATTGCACCATTGGCCTGTTTGGCCAGGCGCCCTGTCTCTAAAGAAAAGGGCATATTGTTTATCTGTGTCTTTAATTTGGTCATCAAATTGTGGGTTCCTCACTTTTCCTGCAATAGCCGGAGACTTTATATTATTGATTCCAGTGCAGAGGTCCCTGGTAGAGGATCTCGCTCAAGCAAGACTATTATTTTCGAATTCCGAGTTCCTTTATAATTTTCCTATACCGCCCTACATCCCGGCTCTTGAGATAGTCAAGCAGCCTCCTCCTCTGGCCAACGAGCCTCAATAGACCTCGTCTTGATCCATGATCTTTTTTGTGGACCTTAAAGTGTTCAGTGAGATAGCCAATACGGGAAGTCAATAAGGCTATCTGGACTTCAGGAGACCCTGTGTCAGTCCCGTGAATTTGGAAATTCTCTATGATTTCTTTCTTACGTTCTGGATCCAGAACCACTGGTTTTCCCCTCCTTAAAATAAAATAATAATGTAACTTCTCAATAAGTCCTGGCAACTTCGATGTAACCGATCACAGGGTGCTTCTTTTTCCAACATGCTCTCGCCCTTTGTTTTCTGAGGCTTTTGCAGCATAGGACCCTCCCTGTTCTCCTCCGCTGCGCTCCGGAGCCAGGGTTTCC
>JALTHV010000086.1 GCA_027004315.1 Deltaproteobacteria bacterium | reverse complement strand
CATAGATCTGCTCAAGCCTTTCTCTGAGATATAGGGTCTCCATATAAAGGGCAGAAAGGGCATAAAATATCTTGCAGCAATCTGTGTGGAATTAAGCCACACAGATTCCGTATTGCCCTTCAAGGGATTATCCATGTAATCTGTTAAATGTAACCATTCACGTCCCTGGCTAGTGGTAACCTCTTGAAGGGTTTCAGTGCGGATTAACAGGCAGAGTGCCCTGATCTTGTGCATCAAGCTACTCCTGAAACCCTGAAAGAGGCTACTGGTGGCCGGGGGGAATATGAACGGTTATGTAAGATCTGTTCCCCAGGACTCTACTGATGCCCCTTCCCCCCATGCCCTGGGCAGGTAGAGCCCGTAGCCCCCGTGATCTGGTTGGCAAGGAAACGCTCTATCAGATTATCTGGTTCCATAATAGGCGCACCGGCAAGGACCTTTATACCGACAGAATTCATTAATTCTACGGCCATAGGCCCAATGCCTCCACATATGAGGTGAGTGACTCCCAATTCGTGAAGCCATCTGGGAAATACACCAGGCTCGTGATGAGGAGGTGAAAGGAACTGGGTCTTGACCACAGTCCCATTATCAATCTCAACTATAGCAAACTCGGGTGCACGCCCAAAATGGCTGGACAATTTCCCGTTTTCAACTGGAATAGCAACTTTCATGTCTTTAGATCCTTTTTTCTTTACTGGCCGATGCCTGCGTGACATCCATGAGGTTTCTGGTCAAACTTCGAAAGGCGTCTGCTGTATAACTATTTGGATAGGAGGCTATAATTGGCCTCCCGGCATCCCCTGTAGTAACGACCCTTGGATCTACAGGTATCTGCCCAAGGAAAGGGATATCCATCTCTTTAGCTAGTTCTTTTCCCCCGCCTTTTTTAAAGATGTCTATAGTCTTACCACAGTGTGGACAGATCATGCCACTCATGTTTTCTACCAGACCGATGATAGGCAAATTGACCTGTTTGCAAAAGTTTATAGACCTCTTCACATCCAGCAGCGATACCTCTTGAGGTGTAGTTACTACTAATGCATAGGCATCAGGTATGGTCTGGGCCACGGTCATCTGCTCGTCACCAGTCCCTGGAGGTGCATCGATTATCAGATAATCGAGCTTTCCCCACTCAATCTCATAGATAAATTGCCTTATAGCAGATGTCTTCAGAGGTCCGCGCCATATGACCGCTGAGTCTTTTTTGGGCAAGAGAGGCGCTATGGACATAAATTTTAGATTAGGTGAATAGTAAACAGGTCCAACCGTACCATCTTCCCTGCGTTGGAGCTTCCCATCTTCCAGTCCCAACATCTTGGGGACATTAGGTCCATGTAGATCTACATCTAGGAGACCAACATATAAATTTTCAAGAGAAAGCCCTATAGACAGGTTAATGGACAAGGTACTCTTTCCAACACCGCCCTTGCCACTCATTACCATGATCTTATAGTCTATATCTTTGAGCCTTTCTCGAATTTTATTGTCCTGTTCCATAATGACAGGATTTTTTATACTACATTCCTTTGCATTCACTTGTTATTCTCCATTGAAAAGATCTCCCCTCACTCGGCCTTCATATATGTCACATACAATTCAGGTACTATACACATACAGCCAAAAATTTTAAAGGCCTGAGTAATTAACCATCCACACTCCCAGACAATTGCCTGACAACTTCCTTGCCGCTTCTCCGATACGACGTACCCGTTCACGATACGACAGATCAAAGGAGTTACCAGGGCACTTCGGTCCGTTTCTGCAGGCGGTTTCCCCTGTCTACCCAGACCATAATGCTCTTGCCCCTGGCAATTTCGTCCTCAGAATACATACCATATGACGCTATAATAATGAGGTCACCAACTGCTCCCTTTCTGGCAGCAGCTCCATTGAGGCATATAGTACCTGAATCCAGATCACCTTCTATCGTATAGGTGCTGATTCTGTTGCCATTCGAAATGTTATAGATCATTACCTGTTCAAAAGGTCGAAGTTCAGCGGCTTCCATCAAACGACGGTCTATAGTGATACTTCCCTCATAATTGAGATTTGACTCAGTAATTGTAGCCCGGTGGATCTTTGATTTTAGCATCGATCGTAACATTTCTGATTCTCAAATAGTTTCATCTTGTGTAACCGTTCACACCCCCTCCTGTTGAACTGTTTACGTCGCCGGCCAGCGGTAGTCTTTTGAAGGGTTTCAGTGCGGATTAATAGGCAGAGTGCCCTAATCTTGTGCATCAAGCGATGCTCCTGAAACCCTTCAAAAGGCTACTGGTGGCCGGGGGGAATGTGAACAGTTACCATCTTGTCATAGATGTCTGCTCAGTCTATACAGAAATCGTAACCAATCACATTAGTCAGATATTTACTCACATTTTACCCTTCAAGCAAGGTATTATCGATCAGCCGGGTCCTGCCGACCCATACAGCCAGCGCCAGTAGGGCCTTGCCATGGACCTCCTGGCACTCCTCCAGTTCCTCTGGGTCTCCAAGAAAGATATAATCAATCTTGGTGCCGGTATGTGACAGGATATGGTCCCTGACGGCCTGGATGATATCCTGCCCGGATCGGATGCCATCTGCTACCATTTTTTCACCAAGCCTAAGGGCCTGAGATAGAGAAAGTGCAGATTTGCGTTCCTCTATACTGAGGTAGTAATTGCGAGAACTCATGGCCAGTCCGTCGGGTTCCCTGACGATCGGATGGGCCATAATATCTATAGGCATATTCAAGTCCTTTACCATTCGATGTATGATCTGGAGCTGCTGAAAGTCTTTCTGCCCAAAGACCGCAATGTCTGGCCGTACGATATTAAAGAGCTTGGCAACCACTGTCGCTACACCCCTGAAGTGCCCGGGTCTTGAGGCACCGCAGAGGCCCTGACTCAGCCCTTCAACATCGATCCATGTCTGGAAACCCGGTAGATACATCTCTCCGGCACTTGGGCTAAACAGGCAATCAACACCCTGGCCTTTAGCCAGCTCAGTATCCCTCTCCAGATCTCTTGGATAGCGGTCAAGGTCCTCCTCTGGACCAAACTGGCTAGGGTTTACAAACAGGCTCACTACCACACGGTCCGCCCTGCTCCTGGCCATTCTCATGAGTGCAAGATGACCTTCATGGAAATAGCCCATAGTTGGGACCAATGCCACAGACAGCCCTTTTTGCCTCCACCTGACAGTGGTTTTTGTCATATTTGATATAGAGTTTATGGTCTTCATTTTTTCAGAATAACTGGATGTTATTGGCAATCCCCATTTATAGAATACGTGCCCTCATCCGTGGTAAAGAGGTCCTGCTCAATATCTATTTTTTTATTTCTGCCCAAAGACCTGCCGGGTCATGGAGTATACGGAAATCAGGTATACCCGCTTTATATATAGTCTCTCTTAATTTGTCAGGTGAACTGTAGACCTTTGCAACATCTTTTAGAGAATGGTCTCTTAGAGACTTCATCCTATTTAATTCTTCCTCGGTGACATATCGTCCAAATCCCCCTCCAACAAAACCGGTGCCGCCCTTTTTGAGTACTCTATACATCTCTTTAAATACCCCTATCTTATCTTTCCAACAATGATAGGAACCTCTACTAATCAAGAAGTCGGCAAATTCATTCTCGAAAGGCAGATCATGGGCATCACCCAGAACAGGAATTATTCTATCTACCAATCCTTCTCTTTTAATGTTACTACACGCCATTTCGTATATGGCCTTTTCCTTCTCCAGCGCATATATTTTCAGATTAGTGTGTCTAGATAACTCAACTGTAAAAACAGCCGTACCACAGCCTACATCCACACCTATACCTTCCAATACGCCATAATCATCAATGATCTGTCTAACTGTAGAGACAATTGCTGGCATAAAATTTTCTCTGGTCTTTCTGTCAAAACGCCTTGCCTCTGAGGCATCCATTCTATTGTAATCACTAGGAACATGCTCCTCAGACATAATCTTATTCTCCTTTCAATCTATGTAACTTCTCAATAAGTGGGGGCAGGTTACATTTTTGACAATCCCTATGAGAATGCTATCAATCCCCAAGATCTTTAGGGCCATGATATTTATTTTTTTGCGAATACATTCTTTTTTGTATCGACACAGAAAATAGATCTTGTTCAGTTCTTTTAGTTGGATTAAAACAAAATTCGGCCCTGATCTTGTGCATCAAGCGATGCTCCTGAAACCCTTCAAAAGGCTACCGCTGGCCAGGGGGAATGTAAAGAGTTACGCCAGGACTTATTGAGAAGTTACTAAAATATCACGCAAAGTCGCCAAGACGCAAAATTTTTTTAATAACAATAGATTGCCTTTGCGAGCTTGGCGCCTTTGCGTGAGAAAAGGACTTTTTGCGAGGACATCTTTATTAGTTTATAGTTTTTTGAAACTAGAGATTTGAGGTAAGGCAATACATCTTGAGAATTCAGCATTCTATTGCTTAATAGCTAAAAAATAAAGGCCCTTCAGGTCGTTTGCCTTTGAGGGAAAAAACAGGCCTTGCAATATAAATCTTTTAGAATTGGCTTGAAAAGCTATCCAGCCACAATTAAGGTTCTGACATGACAATCAAAGACCAAGCAAAACTAGGGATAATATCTCCTGCTATAGAACAATGTGCCCTGGATGAGGGAATGGATCCCAAGTCATTTGCCCAGGCTATAGGGACTGGGCAGATTGTAGTGCCACACAATAGGCATGTGGAACTCTCCCGTCCAATGGCAGTGGGAAAGGGTCTGTCGACCAAGGTAAATGCAAACCTGGGCACCTCAAAGGACCACCCTGAGATTGAGGCCGAGCTAAAAAAGCTCGAGGTAGCCTTGGCGGCAGGGGCTCATGCGATAATGGATCTCTCTACAGGGGGTCCCATAAAGGAGATCCGCCAGGCCATCAGGAATGCCTGTCCGGTGCCCCTTGGCACAGTCCCTATCTATCAGGCCGCTATCGAGACAGTAGAGCGACGAAAGCACTCGGTGTGCGAGATGGACATAGATGACCTCTTCAGGGTCATTGAGGAACAGGCCCAGGAGGGAGTGGATTTCATGACGCTCCACTGTGGGCTGACTCTAAAGGCCGCGGAACACTTCCGGACAAAGGAACGTGTGATGGGAGTGGTAAGCAGGGGGGGCTCCTTTATCCTGGAATGGATGATGTACAATAACAGGGAAAATCCCCTCTTTGAACACTTTGACGATCTCCTTTCGATAGCAAGAGAACATGAGATTACCCTGAGTCTTGGTGATGGTCTGAGGCCTGGATGCCTGGCAGATGCGACAGACAGTGCCCAGGTACATGAGCTGATAGTCCTGGGCGAACTCACCCAGAGGGCATGGGATGCAGGGGTGCAGGTAATAGTTGAAGGGCCAGGCCATATGCCTATGGACCAGATAGCGGCAAATATGCTCCTGGAAAAGAGCCTCTGCCATGGAGCACCTTTCTATGTCCTTGGCCCCCTGCCGACTGATATTGCCTCTGGGTATGATCATATCAGCAGTGCCATCGGAGGTGCCATTGCCGCGGCATCCGGGGCAGACTTCCTCTGTTATGTGACCCCTGCTGAACACCTGAAGCTACCCTCAATAAAAGACGTAAAAGAAGGGGTCATAGCTACCCGTATAGCTGCCCATGTAGCTGACATCGTGAAGGGTGTACCTGGGGCCATGGAGAAAGACCTCAAAATGGCCGAGGCCAGAAAACGCCTTGACTGGAAGACACAGATAGAGCTTTCCATAGATCCGGAAAAGGCACGTCTCTATCGTGAAGAAGGTGGGACATATCATGGTTCTACCTGTACTATGTGCGGGGACTACTGTGCCATCAAGGCATATCAAAGGGCAATGAGCGCAATGCGAGGGAGTCAAGAGAAAAATCAATGATGAAGTCCTTTAGGGATCTGAGCCTATGGAGACCTCGCTAGGGCAACCCCCTCATGTACTGACCATCGCCGGTTCTGACCCAAGCGGTGGTGCCGGCCTCCAACAAGATTTGAAGGTCTTCACGGTCCTTGAGGCCTATGGTTCAGGTGTACTAACTGCACTGACCGTTCAGGATACCCTCGGAGTCCATAGAGTAGAACCTGTCAATTCCACTCTTGTTGGAGAACAGCTTGCTGCCGTACTTGAGGACATCGGTCCTGTTGCTGCCAAAACGGGCATGCTGGCCAACGCCTCTATTGTCGAGGTCGTTGCTGACAACATGGCACGGCGCGCCAAAGACACTATATTAGTGGTAGACCCTGTCATGGTATCCAAAAATGGCTACCCTCTTCTGGCCAGTGATGCCTTGGGTGTCCTTAAGACCAAACTCTTTCCCCTCGCAGATGTAGTTACACCCAATATCCCAGAGGCAGAGGTCCTTCTCAGGCGGCATATAGAGACCCTGGAAGAGATGAGGCACGCAGCAACAGATCTATTCCGCCTTGTCCATGGCCCCTCGGTCATCCTAAAGGGAGGGCATCTCCATACCAACCAAGACCTGGTGGATGTCTTGGCATATGAAGGAGGGCTCCTGGAGATCCCAGGGGCCCATGTCCATACACCTCATACCCACGGTACTGGCTGCACCTTTTCTGCTGCCCTGACGGTCTTCCTTGCCCAGGGACTTGGGGTGGCCGATGCCGTCTGGAGGGCCAAAGAATTTGTGGTCCAGGCGATAAGGGGGGCAGTGCCCGTCGGCCGGGGCATAGGGCCGACTAACCCTTTGAGTGTGCTCGAGAATAGACTGGCCCGTTACCCTGTAATTGAGGCCCTTAAAGCGGCATGGGACCGTCTCTCATTGCTACCTTGCCGGGCCCTGGTCCCTGAGGTGCAGATAAACCTCGGATATGCCCTGCCCTGGGCAGGCTCTCTGCAAGACGTGGCTGCCTTTCCGGGCAGGATAGTGGCCTTGGGGAAAGGCGTGGCCAGGATAGGTGACCCTGCCTACGGTGCCTCAAGTCATGTTGCAAGGGTAATACTGACAGTGATGGCCTATGATCAAGGCTACAGGTCTGCCATGGACATCCGCTACGACCCTGCATATCTGGAACAGGCAAAGGACCTCGGCTATTCAGTGGCTGAATTCTCCAGGAAAGATGAACCCGAAGAGGTAAAAATCAAAGAGGGATCTACCCTGATATGGGGAGTAAAAAGGGCCATTGAGGAGGCGGGCACAGTACCAGACATCATATATGATATGGGAGATATAGGGAAAGAGCCCATTATCCGGGTAATCGGGCATAATCCCATGGAAGTGGTGAGCAAGGCCCTAAAGATGGCTGGGATTACTTTTTCTTAACAAAATAAGGATGACTACGGGGGCAGGGCATCTTTTTGCAGGGTCTCAAAGCTACCCCATTGGCATATTTAAGTCAGTGCAAACTGTCCGCGATCGAGACCCTGCAAAAAGATGCCCTGCCCCCGTAGTCATCTACTATATAAGGCACTCAACTTTCTGGGCAATATATTTATCTATGATTACAATTAGTTACATTAAATCACCGTAACTTCTCAATAAGTGGAGGCTTCATTTTGGTAACCGACCACAGGGTGCTTCTTTTGGAAACGATTTGCGTTAGCCCTGTAGTTTTCTTGGTTTTTTGCAGCATGGGAGACCCCGGCTCCGTAGCGCAGTAACTGTTCACGTCTCCGACCAGCGGTAGCCTTTTTTCAGGGTTTCAGTGCGGATTAATAAGCAAAGTGCCCTGATCTTGTGCATCAGGCGATGCTCCTGAAACCCTGAAAAAAGGCTACCGCTGGTCGGAGGAATGTGAACTACGGGGAGGGTCCCATGCTGCAAAAAATTCAGAAAACAAGAGACGAGAGCATGTTGGAAAAAGAAGCACCCTGTGATCGGTTACCTAGGGACATTTTGCTTTTTGTCCATGTGTGTCCATAGCTAATCAAAAAATATAATCTGCCTCCACTTATTGAAGTGATAGAGGAATCTAAGTCATGACCGTGCATAACATAACTGAGCAGGAAATTTCTTTAATGGTCAGCAGGTTGGTACAAAAGGCAAACCGTGAGTTACCACCGGATGTCGAGGCAGCCATTCTTGCTGCAAGAGAGAATGAGGAGTCACAAAACGGCAGGTTGGCGCTGGAGATACTGGCAGAAAATGCAAGGCTTGCCAGGGAGACCGGCCTTCCAATATGCCAGGATACAGGCATCGACGTGGTATTTGTACGGCTGGGCCAGGGACTCAACATCAAGGGCAGCCTGATAAAGGCCATAAATGAGGGGATTGCCCAGGGTACCAGGGAGGGCTACCTCAGGTGCTCTGTATGTGATCCTATTACCCGCAGGAATACAGGAGACAATACCCCCGCAGTAGTACATGTCGAGCCAGTATCTGGAGATGGCCTGGAGATAACCGTGCTCCCCAAGGGCTGCGGGAGCGAAAACATGGGTACCATATCTATGCTTCCGCCTTCGGCAGGTGAGGATGGCATTGTAGAGACAGTAGTGGATCAGGTGCTAAAGGCAGGGCCAAATCCATGTCCTCCCGGTATAATCGGTATAGGTATTGGCGGGACCATGGAGGGGGCGGCCTTACTTGCCAAAAAGGCGCTGCTAAGGCCCGTAGGATCAAGAAATCCCAGAGAAGACCTGGCAGGGCTTGAGAGCCGGATCCTCGGTCTCCTAAATGGCCTGGGGATTGGTCCCATGGGTCTCGGTGGGACCGTCTCTTCACTTGGTGTGGCCATTGAGGCCTATCCCTGTCATATAGCGAGTCTCCCTGTAGCAATAAATCTCCAGTGTCATGCAGCCAGACAGTGCTCTGCACGGTGGCCGGATGGCCCATGCCCTGTACCCCAAGGCATATCTGCGGATATCTCTTGCCCTCGCCCCCTATCCCTTGGAGACAGGGCCGTGCGTATAGATCTCCCAACTTCAAAATCGGTCATGGCAGATCTGCGGACCGGCGACTGGGTATTGCTTAGTGGTGTCCTCTATACTGCCAGGGATCAGACCCACCGTCGCCTGATCGAGCTCTTAGACAGAGGCGAGGCCCTGCCTGTAGACCTAAGGGGCCAGCTTATATACTATGTAGGTCCTTCTCCAGCCCCGCCCGGGAGGCCTGTAGGGTCAGCCGGCCCCACTACCAGCTACAGGATGGACGCATATACACCGCGCATACTGGATGAAGGTATCCTTGCTGTAATGGGAAAAGGCAGACGTTCTGACTTGGTAAAGGCCGCTCTGAAAAGGCATGGAGCCGTGTACCTTGCGACCATAGGGGGTGCCGGGGCCTATCTGGCGAGTTGCATAGAGTCATGCGAGCTCATTGCCTTTCCGGAGTTGGGCCCTGAGGCCCTGTACCGGATGGAGGTCAAGGACTTCCCGGCCATTGTTGTCAACGATATAACTGGTGCAGATCTCTATGAGCTTGCAGTTATCCAGAAAGTAAGTTCTCAATAAGTCCTGGCAACTTCGATGTAACCGATCACAGGGTGCTGGAAACGATTTGCGTTAGCCCTGTAGTTTTCTTGGCCTTTGCAGCATGGGAGACCCTGGCTCCGGAGCGCAGCGGAGGAGAACAGGGAGGGTCCTATGCTGCAAAAACTTTAGAAAACAAGGGGCGAGAGCATGTTGGAAAGAGAAGCACCCTGTGATCGGTTACATTATCTCTATAAATTGAAAGGTGTAAGGCTCTCAAATCCATCTTCTGTAACGACAAAGGTCTGCTCAAACTGGGCAGAAAGTGACCCATCACTCGTTACTACCGTCCACCCATCCTCCAGGATTGACACCTCTTTCCTCCCGAGATTTATCATGGGTTCGATGGTAAAGACCATACCCGGAATCAGCGGGATACCTTCTCCCCTTCGTCCATAATGCCGGACTTCCGGGGCTTCGTGGAATTCAAAGCCAACACCATGGCCAACGAATTCTCTAACTACTGAGCACTTCTCGCCTTCAGCATACTTTTGTATGGCCCATCCTATATCTCCCAGGGTATTCCCGGGACGTATCATTGACATGCCGCGCTTGAGGCTCTCACGAGCAACTTTTACAATTTTTCGTGCATCAGGACCAGGTGTCCCCACGAAAAAGGTCTGATTGGCATCGGCATAATATCCATTTAAAATAGAAGTGATGTCTACATTTACAATATCTCCATCTTTTAAGACCTGTTTGCCCGGGATTCCATGGCAGACGACTTCATTTATAGAGACGCAGACACTCTTTGGAAAGCCCCTGTAATTCAAAGGTGCAGGTATAGCATGATTTTTGATAGTGAATTCATGGACCAGCGTATTAATATCATCTGTGATTATTCCAGGTCGGATTTCATTTTCTAGTAAATGGAAAGTATCCAGGACCAGCCGTCCGGCCTTTCTAATGCCCTCAATGTCTGCCCTTTCTTTGAGCCGGATCCTGTATTTCTGAAAATAGAGTCCCTTGAGGTCAATGGGACCTTTCTTGCGGAGACAGCAGTTTTTATACTTAAGCCCACTCCCACACGGGCAGGGATCGTTGCGGCCTATTTTGTTTTTTTTCTTTTTTAGTGCCATATTATTCTTCTGTTTTAACTAATTGCAGAATACCTCTGTAACGTCTTAATAAGTCAGGATATATTATATCATCATAATCCCCTATCTATCTTTTTCAAGGACAAAAGGCCTGGCCGCGTCATTATTTTTTCCGTAACCGTTCACGCCGGGGGGAATATTTTTCCTTTACATAACAGAAATATCTCTACACTTTCCGGCCTGGAACTCTTTGGCTTGATTACACGGACTGACTTGAAGCTCGACCTGCACTTATCCTGGAAGCAGGGAAAATCTCCTCCCTGGAAGGCCTTACAGAAAAAGATGCCTCCTGGTCTCAGCACCTCCCGGGCAAAAGATAGAGCACGTTCTGCAAGCGCAATGGACCTGAAGTGATCCACATCCCTGCGCCCTGTGGTCTTTGGGGCCATATCGCTGAGCACTACATCAAATACGGGAGAGATCTTCATGAGGTCTGAGGGCTCAAGGTCATAGATATCCCCTTGCAAGCTATAGACATTATCTGCCACGCCTCTCAATCTCTGGATATCTATTGCCACAACCAGGCCGTCAGGGCCAACCAGCCTGGCTACATACTTTGTCCAGGAGCCAGGATAGGCGCCGAGGTCCAGGACGCTCTGCCCAGGTCTCAGGAATCCATACTTCTTTTGGGCCTCTTCCAGTTTATAGACCGAACGGGCCGGGAACCCCTCCTTTTTGGCCCTTTTGAAGTAGTAGTCCTGGGTCTTTCTCAATTTTCAATGGCCACCGAGTCTCTTAAACCTGTCTTCGTAGATCCGCTCAATGCCTTCATGTAGTCCGACTTTTTCCCTAAAGCCGAGTTGATGCAGACGGCTCACGTCCAGGAGCTTTCTCGGTGTGCCATCAGGCTTGGTGTTATCCCAGGCGATTTTGCCTTTAAAGCCAGCGACCTCTTGAACGACTTGTGCAAGTTCCTTGATTGTCAGTTCCTTGCCCGTGCCGATATTGATATGGGTATTGCGCAGCTCTCCAGGGCTTTTGGTAAAACCGGCAAGATCCTTAAAATCTATATGCTCCATCAGGTAGACACAGGCGTCAGCCATGTCTTCAGAATACATAAATTCCCGTCTGGGCATGCCTGTTCCCCAGAGGGTAACGGTCACGCCTGTCTTCTCCAGGGAAATGCCATATCTATTCAAGATGGCCAGGATGTCTCCCTTGGTACCAGACCCATCAACCGTCTCAAGCGGATCCCTATCTAGGTCGGCACGGATGCCCTGCCAATTGTCTGTCTCCAGGCATCTGCCCAGATATATCTTTCGAATCAGGGCCGGCAGCACATGTGAACGTTCCAGGTCATATCTATCGCCAGGACCAAAGAGATTGGTCGGCATTACAGAGATAAAATTGGTGCCATGCTGGATATTATAGGCCTCACACATCTTCATGCCTGCAATTTTGGCGACAGCATAGGGTTCATTGGTATATTCTAGCTCGCCGGTCAAGAGATAGTCCTCTTTCATTGGCTGGGGGCATTCACGTGGATAGATACAGGAAGAGCCGAGAAAAAGCAGTTTTTTTACCCCATGGAGATAGGCCATGTGGATGATGTTATTCTGGATCTGCAGGTTTTCATATATAAAGTTGGCGCGATATCTATTATTGGCCAGGATCCCGCCTACCCTGGCGGCAGCGAGAAAGACATATTCTGGCCCCTCTGATGCAAAAAATCCCCTCACTGCCTGTTGGTCCAGGAGGTCAAGTTCCCTGTGGGTACGGGTAATCAGGTTAGTATATCCCCTTTTCTCCAGACTACGACAGATAGCAGAGCCCACAAGGCCCCGGTGACCGGCAATATATATTTTTGAATTGATATCCATAATCATTCCCTGTATTCATAGATCCTAAAGCCATTATCCCTACACAATCTGTCCCTCTTGGCCTCCTCCAGGTCCCGCCAGACCATCTCTTTGACCAGCTGTCTGAACGATATCTGAGGTTCCCATCCAAGTCTCTCCTTGGCCCGTGTCGGATCGCCAAGCAGGGTCTCTACCTCTGTAGGCCGGAAATAGCGTGGGTCGACCTCAACAATCTTCTGCCCTGGCCTGAGCGCTGTCCCTTCCTTCACATCCTTGACGATCCCTGTCTCTTTAATGCCCCTGCCCTGCCACTCGATCTCGATCCCAAGCTCTTCTGCAACGGCCTCTACGAATTCCCTGACAGAATGCTGCTCACCAGTGGCAATGACAAAGTCATCAGGCTCTTCTTGCTGTAGCATAAGCCACTGCATCCTTACATAGTCCCTTGCGTGTCCCCAGTCCCTTTTGGCATCCAGGTTGCCCAGATAGATACTGTCCTGCAGGCCAAGGCTGATCCGGGCCAGGGCACGGGTAATCTTTCTGGTGACAAAGGTCTCCCCCCGCACTGGGCTTTCGTGGTTGAAGAGGATGCCGTTGCAGGCATAGATCCCATATGCCTCACGGTAGTTGACCGTAATCCAATAGGCATAGAGTTTGGCGCAGGCATAGGGTGAACGTGGATAAAACCGCGTCTTTTCGGTCTGAGGCACCTCCTGGACCAGGCCAAAGAGCTCTGAGGTAGAGGCCTGGTAGAACCGGGTCTTTTGATCCAGCCCCAGGA
>JALTHV010000085.1 GCA_027004315.1 Deltaproteobacteria bacterium | reverse complement strand
GGCCTTTCTATCAATTTTTTTGACCAGAAAGGCGCTCTCTGTCCCTGCTGAAATGGATATGGTATCTTGCCCTAAGCCCTCTTTAAGCCCATGAGGCACAGGCATTACATAGGCGATAGCACATCTTGAGCCGCCCTTGATGGCCCTTCTTACCTGATCGAGCTTCAATCTGAGACCATCAAGACGCAACCGGCCTTCAAGGACCTTCAGATCATATGTACAAAAAAATGCAGTGCCCAGTTCCTCAGCCAATTTCTCAAGATCATCAATATCTTTTTTTGCTTGACGCACATCAAAAGACTCAGGGATCAGATGGCCGTAAGCCCTGGAAATGCGGAGTTTATTTGAGCGTGCCAGGGGAATTAATCGCTTGATGCCGCAAGACAGCTTTTCCCCATCTGTTTCAGGCAGGAGGATCCAGGAATCCCTGGAATTTTTCCCCAGCCACTCAGAGTCTGAATGTCCCCAGGACATTGAGCAGATCTCAATTATGTGGTCAGGACTATTGGTCCTCGTTGAATGCCCTTCAACTATATGCAGCAATGAGGCTGGAGATTTTCTATCTTTAGAGAAGGCCTCCAGCGCAAGATATACATACAGGGGAATTTCTCCTGGTCTTGCAATAGAGGCCTCCAGACGTAGGATGCGGAGCTGGTTTTCCACCCAGGACTGTAGGATGGGAAGCCACCTATTGGCCTCTTCGGGTCCAATGGAATGATCTATCTTAGATAGCACCAGGGTGCCAATGGTGATCAGGCGATCAGGTGCAGTTGAGAGGTCCCTTTCCCTTATTGGTATCAGGACCTGCTGTCCAATACGGTCCCAAAAGCCCTTACCTTCAGCCAGGGCCTGTGAGGCCCTCTGCCTTTGACGTTCTGAAAGCCTGGCCGGTGGAAGGCCATCTATATGGTCAGATATAGACCAGAAGTTTCCTTCAGAGAAGAAAAATATCTCATGGAGCCGAGTAATGACCTGCATACCAAGTCGGTTCAGGTCCGCTGGGACTAAGGGAATTAGATTATCAGCCATAATTATATTGCAAAAAATCTTGAATAAAGCGTGCCTTGCAGGCACAAAAAATGCTGCGCAATCTTACGACACTTCAGACTTGACTGGACACCAGTCTTGCATAGGCAGAGGCCAGTGCCTTGGCAATTATTCCTTGGTCCTCGTCCTGGATAGTCCTTATATCCATGAATACCCTGCCCTCTTCAATCCTTACGATTACTGGTGGTTCGTTTTTGCGGAGTTCGGTTCCGATATGTATGGCAGAAAATGTCCGCTCTTTTGGGCTGAGAGTTACTGCCTTAGAATTTAGCCGCTGTAGCGGCAGGGCCCCACCCCCGACACGCGAAACGGTATCTGCAATGTCTATTGATATGCCGGGAAGTTTCAATGCCCTCAGCCGTCTTCGCAGTCGTCTGGCCCGGGATTTGAGTTCATCCCAGGAAAGGGTCAGCATGTTGAGTGTGGGTATAATCTTAACTGCCTGCTCGGGGTCTCTATAGAGCCTCAGGACCCTCTCCAGTGCCACTAGTGTGAGCTTGTCTATCCGGACCGCACGGTTCATAGGATTTTTCTTTATCCGGTCGATAAGTGCCTTTTTCCCAATAATGATCCCTGCCTGTGGCCCACCTAAGAGCTTGTCACCACTGAAGCTCACCAGGTCTGTACCGGCAGCCACTACTTCCTGGACAGTGGGTTCGTGTCTCATCCCATATCTTGAGAAGTCTATGAAGTTGCCGCTGCCCAGGTCTTCGAATACAGGGATGCTGTATCTTGTGCCGAGATCGGCAAGCTCTGAGATAGATACGGCCTTTGTAAAGCCTACTATCTGGAAGTTGCTCTGATGTACCTTTAAAAGGAGCGCGGTCTGCTCTCCTATGGCGGATTCGTAGTCCCTCAGGTGGGTGCGGTTTGTGGTACCCACTTCTTTCAGGATGGCACCACTTTTTTCCATCACATCAGGGACCCGGAAAGAGCCGCCTATCTCTACAAGTTCACCCCTGGAGATGATCACCTCTCTGTCCCTGGCCAGGGTCTCAAGTGTGATAAGGACTGCAGCGGCGTTGTTGTTTACCACAAGGGCCGCATCCGCCCCGGTCAGCTCACAGAGTAACTCTTCTACATGGCTGTATCTGCTTCCCCTCTCCCCTCTATTCAGGTTATACTCCAGATTTGAGTAGCGGCCTGCTACATCAAGCATGGCCTGGTAGATCTCTTTCGGGAGCAGAGAGCGCCCCAGATTGGTGTGTATTACTACCCCTGTGGCATTGACTACAGGTCTCAGGGAGGGCCTGAGTAAGGAGGTCAGTCGCCGTTCGGCCTGTCTTTTTATGGTTTCATATTTTACTGATTCAGGATCTGGGCTCGGAGAAGACAGAATGTATGAGCGCAGATCGTCAAGTACACGTCTACAGACAGTTACCTTGACCCTGTGTGGGGCCTTATTGGATAAGTCCTGTGTCAGCTCGTCTACCTTGGGGAGCTTTCGCAGGAGTCCTTGTTGAGATTGAGAATAGCCCATGTTAAGAATCTCTTTTCTCTGGGTAGATAAAACCCGGGATGCCTGGCTCAGGGCCGGCATCGAGTACTATATAAAAAAGATAGAGCACTACATGCAGGTGCAGGTCCTCCAGACCCGGGGCATCCATCCTGCCCGGGGCATGAGACCTGGAGAGGTCATGGAGCGCGAGGCCAAATACATTGTAAGGGCCATACCTAAAGGGGCCTTTACAGTCGTCCTGGACATAAGAGGCCGGATGCTGGACTCCCCTGGACTTGCCAGAAGGCTTACTGACCTTGAGGCAGGGGGGACCAGAGACCTGGTCATGGTGATAGGCGGGGCCTTAGGCCTTGCACCGGATATAATCAGGATGGCGGATGAGAGGCTATCTCTCTCGCCAATGACCTTTACCCATGACATGTCGAGGCTTATCCTGGCAGAACAGATCTACAGGGCCTGCACCATCCGTGCCGGTGAGCCGTACCACCATTGAAACAGGCATAATTCTCCCAGGCCCTGTAACATTCATGCCTCTTCTACAGAATTTACCTCAGGGATTTCACTCTGGAGATATCTCTCTATCCCTGCCTTAAGGGTCATCTGGCTTATGGGGCAGCCTTTACATGCACCGGTGAGATTTACCTTGACTATCCCTTTATCTTCATCCACATCCACCAGCTCTATATCTCCGCCGTCCTGCTGTAGCATGGGCCGCACCTTTTCCAAGGCCTTCTTTACTTTTTCTTTCATGGTCTAACCATCTTCTTTTTATTGTTTTTGCCTTCGGGGATTTCCTATTCAGCTCCAAAGACACGCTCAAATATGGTCTCCACATGTTTGAGGTGATAATCTATATTGAATATGGCTTCTATTTCTTTTGGATCCAGGTACTCGGCCAGTTCTCTGTCTGCCAGGAGTCTCTCTTTGAAGGTGCCCTTCCCGTCCCAGACCTCCATGGCCCTTTTCTGGACTATCCTGTATGACTTCTCCCTGCTGATGCCTTTTTGGGTAAGTGTTAACAAGACCTGTTGTGAGAAGATAAGCCCCTTAAGCAGGTCCAGGTTATGTTGCATCCGATCTGGATAGACTACCAGGCGGTCTAATATCCCTGTAAGGCGCCCCAGCATAAAGTCTGCTACAATGAAGGCATCCGGGCCGATTATCCGCTCAACAGATGAGTGGCTTATGTCCCGCTCATGCCAGAGCACTATATTCTCCAGGGCCGGACCTGTATATGAACGCAACAGCCGGGCAAGACCACATATATTTTCAGACAGGATTGGATTTCGCTTATGCGGCATGGCTGAAGAGCCCTTCTGACCTGGTCTGAAGTATTCCTCTGCCTCCAGTACCTCTGTGCGTTGGAGATGACGCACCTCAGTAGCTATCTTTTCACAGGAACTTGCCAGCACTGCCAGGCTGCAAAATACCTCTGCATATCTGTCTCGCTGTATGATCTGGTTGGAGACAGGAGCAGGATGAAGGCCAAGGTGCTTGCAGACATAGGCCTCTACCCCGGGGTCAACATGGGCAAAGGTACCAACAGCACCTGATATCTTGCCATATGAGATGATATCCCTTGCGTTTTCAAGACGCCTGCGGTTCCTCTGCATCTCGTCGTACCAGATGGCAAGCTTCAGCCCAAGGGTAATGGGCTCCGCATGTATGCCATGAGATCTTCCCACCATCACGGTGTACTCGTGTTCAAAGGCCCTTTTCTTTATGACCTCCATTAAGGCATCCACGTCATCTATAATAATTTCCATGGACTGCTTAAATAGTACGGCCATGGCCGTATCCAGCATATCAGATGAGGTAAGACCCCAATGCAGGTATCGTGCCGAAGGACCTACATACTCTGCCACGTTGGTCAGAAAGGCTATCACATCATGACGGGTTTCTTTTTCTATCTCAGCTATCCGTTCCGGGTCAAATGCCGCCTTGGCCCTGATGTCCTCAGCGGCCTCATTGGGGATAACCCCAAGTTTGGCCCAGGCCTCTGATGCAAGGATTTCTACCTCAAGCCAGATCCTGTATTTGTTTTCCAG
>JALTHV010000084.1 GCA_027004315.1 Deltaproteobacteria bacterium | reverse complement strand
AGACCTCCATGCTCCAGGCCGAACTTTTCCAGAAATTTCTGGATTTCATCGCCTATCAAAAAATCCGAAAACGCCCTTGCACCAGTCACGTTTGTCCTGGGGAACCGCTTAGCGTCGGCCTCCATAACAACGTAGGGTCTTCTCATGGATGCATCGCCTTCTACCATTATCTCCATCCCGGTCATGGAGAATTTGTCGAACAGTACCGGCATCCTTCCTACCACCACATAGGCATTGTGCCTCCTGGCAAACTCCACGACACCCAGGTGTCCACCAGATTCGTCTTTGAGGACCCATTCTCCCTGGGGAGAGATCCCGGCCTCTCGCCAAAGCCGGTGACATACCTCCCGACTGCCAACACCAAGGAAGTCCACAAAAGAGGCCTTCTTCCTTGCAATATTCCAGAATGCCTCTACACCGTCTTTCATCCCGCGTATACCCGCAGGATCAGCTGACGGCCCGACAATTACCAGTTCATTTCGAGTCCAGGGACGCAGATTCAGCCCATAGCCATCGGCGACTAAATTCGTCGTGATGTCCCCGGAATGCATAGTCAGGATATCAACCTTTCCCTGGCAGAAAGCCCTTGCAAGCACCGGCCTTGGGCCTGAAACGACTACATCCACTTTATATCCGGAATGGGCCTCGAATATCCTTGATATCTGCTCCCAGAGGCCGGTCATTGTCATGCCCCCTATCACAGCTACCCGAACGATATCACTTGCTGCCCCTGCATGGAATCCAAGGATATTAGTCATGAGTATGTCTCCAGACATTTTAAGGGTAATATGTAACTTCTCAATAAGTGGAGGCCTCTTTTTGGTAAGCGATCACAGGGTGCTTCTTTTTTCAACATGCTCTCGCCCCCTCACCATGCCCTCTCCCCAGGGGAGAGGGTTTGGTGAGGGAGAAGACTGTATCGCCAGGACTTATTGAGAACTTACGGTAATATCATTGCGGCACTAGTTAATTTGAGTGAAATATACACAGCCATGAAGTGAATTTCACCTGTCTGAATTTATAATTCAACTTTCTTTTATCGGTCAAAACCACCGCCTTTGGCGGTGGTGGGGTGTGGGGGCGGAGGCCCCACACCTTTGGCGAAACGGTTCTAACGTTGAGCCATTATTGAAATAACCGCGAACAGCTACTGATAAAATAGGAGGGTTGGCAGGTTGACACACGTATATTCCTTTGCTATATTCTGTCGGGAATAACAGTCATCCATTAACTCCAGATAAGAAAGGGCAGGGAGGTCCATGATCAATGAAAACGGCGATGGTTAATTTAACTAAAATAAATAGACTATCGACAAATGACGCCGAGGTTATGCCTGACTTCGTGAAACCCCTTCTAATTTTAACTCTCCTTTCGATCCTGGCAGTGCTTATCCAGGCCGATCTCCGTATAGTCTTGCAAAGGCTGGGATTACATATTCCCGGGATCAGCGGGCTTGTATGGATACCTATATTAGTTGCAGGAAAGAGGAAATGGCCGAAAGGTATATCCGGGACATACATGGCCTTTGTTTTCAGCATTGTCATGTCCCTGATGGGATATGGGGTTAATATCGGGATGGCAGGTTGGGGTATAGGCGGCCTATTTCTAAAATATGGAATTCCTGGGGCAATCCTTGATGGGCTTTGGCCATTTACTGAAAAATTTCTGACTACTTCTTCGATCTATTTTCTTGCAGTTATCGGTATTTCGGCCCTGGCCCATACGGGCAAGGTGCTTTTTATGCTGCTCTCCTGCTACCTCCTTAATAAGATCCTTCCTTGTGGACTGGTTATGCTTGTCTCACTCCATCTCATCTTTGGGGCTATAGGCGGGGCCATAGCTATAGGGCTAACTCCCAGAAAATTTCTCTCTCCTAATGTGAGGGAATGAGATGCAGACCTCTCTTATCTCTAATTGACGATACAGATACCCAAGAAAGTATAGGCACGGGGCGCCTGGCCCGTAAATAAAAAGGAGGAATCAAAATAAAAGAGGGAATTATTTTCCTTACCGTTATATTTAGTTAGAAATAACGATAATTTACCGCTTATTTTATTTGATTTCAGGGAGAAGAGTCAAAGAGATGCCAAAGAGATGGACAATAATGGCCTCTTGTGGAATTTTATTATTATTTGCCTTTCCTCGAATTGGGCTGGCCCAAGAGATAAAGGACAAAAAGACGGATGTCTTTCAATTAGGAGAGGTCATAGTAACTGGGAAGAAAGAGGCCCTGAATACAGCAACTACAACTTCTGTAATTACCGAGAAAGATATAAAAGACTGGGGCGTCCAGACAGTAGGGGAGGCCCTGGATTTCATCCCAGGGGTGGACGTCCATATCGGAGGAAAGGGACAATTGCAGGTAAATATAAGGGGATTTGCCCAAAAAGACATAAAGATCCTTATAGATGGTGTCCCTGCCTATGAGACCTATTTCGGGACCCTGGACCTTTCGCAGATCCCTGTAGATGCTATTGCCAAGATAGTGATCATCAAAGGTGCCTCTTCTGCCCTCTATGGTGCCAATACCCTTGGAGGCGTGATTAATATCATTACCAAAAAGGGAGGGAAAAGACCTGTCACCGAGTTTACCAGTTCGTTTGGGGACTATGATACCCGGAACTATGTCCTTAATCACGGGGCCACGGTAGGAAAGTTCAATTATTGGGTCCTTGCCGGCTATCACAAGTCTCATGGATTCAGGCTCTCTGGTGACTTTGACAAGCACAGCAGGTACCTCGGGATAAACTCACCATATCATGAAGACGGCGGGAAAAGGGACCTCAGCAACTATCAGAAGCGGGACCTGAATGCGAAGGTCGGTTACGAGCCTGACGATAGGACAAAGATCTATCTTTCTTTTGATTATCACTGCAATGAGAGAGGGGTCCCTACAGAATTCAACAGGTACTGGGCCTTTACAAAGTGGGACCAGTGGCACCTGAACCTGGTGGGACAAAAGAGATTCAACGAATTCTTCACCATAAAGGCCAGGGCCTTTTATGTAGACCACGAAGATACACTGAGAGACGTAAGTTGGGACAACCATCAGACAAAGAGGAAGTGGTTTGAACAGAGCGAGTATGACGACTATTCCACAGGCGGCGAGGTCCATGCCTATCTTGATCTTGGCAGGATCAGCCTCCTGAGGATGGGGTTTAACTACATCAAGGACAATCATAAAGAAAAGGAGTACCTGGATAAGAAGTCCTTCGGGGTCAAAAAGGGGTGGGATCAGCCTGGATGGCAGCCGGGAAAGGAGTCTGAAGCCAACACCTATACCTTTGCCATTGAGGACGAGATCCGGCCTGTTGACAGGCTGTCCATTGTCGTCGGTTCCAGTTATGACTTCTTTGACCCCATCAAGGCGGCCGGCGGGGCCGTGCCGGAGAGTGCCGATTCCTGGAATCCCCAACTGGGGATCGTCTACAGGCTTACCGGGGATACCAGGTTCCATGCCTCCATAGGGAAAAAGACCAGGTTCCCCCATTTAAAGGAGTTGTACAGCGCTCACGCGGGCGGAAACCCCCACCTGGGTCCTGAAGAGACCGTCCAGTATGAATTGGGCCTTGAAAGGGACTTTGACCAAGGGACGGTCTGGGTCAGTTATTTCTTTAATAATGTTAAAGGGCTTATCCAGCGGGAGCGCGGAAGATGGGGATGGAGATACGTCAACCTGGGACGGGCGGTCCTCAAGGGGGTAGAGGCCGGGTTGCGGATCGCGCCCCTGTCCTGGATGCATCTGAGGTGTGATTACACCTATCTTTCTGCCCGTAACAAGAGGCTTGACCAGGATATCCCCAGGCGTCCGCGGCACAAGCTAGACCTGGAATCCAGGTTTTCTCTCCCCTGGAATACCTCCCTGGATCTGCTGGCCTCTTATACCGCCTGCCAATACGAGTATCTGAGAGACGGGACCAGGCGCAGGCTTGACGACTTTTTCCTGTTAAACCTGGGAATCAGAAAGGGATTTCCCCTGCCTTCTCCCCTGAAGGGAGAGCTCTTTGGCCACATAAGTAACGCGGCCGACCTCAATTATGACGATGGTCACGGGCCCATGCCGGGGCGCAATTTTCTGGTGGGGTTAAGAATGAAATTTTAACAAGATGAAAAAGGAAGAGGCAGGGAGGCTGTCCCCCTTGTGGTTCAGGGCTGCGGGTATCGGTAGCCTATGGGCCTCGATGGAAATCGTTCTGGGCAGCTTCCTCCACAATCTCCACGTCCCGCTGGCCGGATTGATACTGAGCGCCTGGGCAGTCTGCCTGCTGGTTGCCTCCCATCGGCTCTGGCCGCGGAAAGGGTTCTTCCTGAGGGCCGGCCTTATCTGCGCGGCCATGAAGTCCATCTCGCCCTCGGCGGTCATTTTGGGGCCTATGGTGGCCATACTGATAGAGGCCCTGTGCCTGGAGACAGGGGTAAGACTCCTTGGCCCCAATATCCTGGGATACCTGCTGGGCGGGGCCCTGGCCGTCTCCTGGAGCTTCCTGCACAAGGTGGGAAGGCTGCTTGTAGTCTACGGCCCGAATCTCGTGGACCTCTACCTGCGTCTGTACCAGCTTGCGGCCCATCAGTTGGGACTTGATCCA
>JALTHV010000083.1 GCA_027004315.1 Deltaproteobacteria bacterium | reverse complement strand
TAGTTACGAAAAGAGGAAAATATATGTTACGTAGTATGACTACCTTTGCACGGGTGGAGCCAACAGGAGATAGCTGGTCTTCTACAATAGAGCTGAGGTCTGTAAACGCAAGGTTCTGTGACATCCGTATCAAGTTACCCAACTGGATGAGTCCTCTTGAAGACCGTATAAAGAAATTGGTGCGTGAGAGGCTGGTTCGAGGCCATATTGACTTGAGCATATTGTATGAAGGCGGTGAGACACCAAGGTCCATCTTTGAGCCTGATCTGGAGCTTGGACGTTCTTATTTGAATGCAGCCAAGGAACTGGCTGATAGTCTAGAGATAGAGAATAGCCTGGACCTCCCAGGTCTCTTGGGCTCTTTAGAGGGCGTTATTGTCGTCCGTGAGCAACAAGCAGATACAGAAGAGGCATGGAAAAGGATAAAAGGTCCATTAATGGAGTTGCTTGACAGGGCAGTGGCAATGTCTCTGCAGGAAGGGGCTACCCTGGAGAGAGATCTGAGATCAAGGCTGTCTCAGGTTGAAGAGTGGATTAATTCTATATCAAAGCAGGCAGAAGGACACCTCAAAGAGGCCCAGGAGGCACTAATGGACAGGATTCAGTCCATATTAAAGGATGTCCCTATAGATGAAGGTCGTCTGGCCCAGGAGGCAGCACTGCTTGCCAATAAATTGGACATAACTGAGGAAATAGTCAGGGCCCATAGCCACATAGAACAATTCAGAAGGTATCTTGGAGAAGAAAAGATCGTTGGGAGAAGACTCGATTTTTTGCTCCAGGAACTCTTTAGAGAGGTCAATACCATGGCCTCTAAATCATCTGACCCCATGATTTCCCAGTCGGTCGTAGAGATCAAGGATGAGTTGGAAAAGATGCGCGAACAGGTCCAGAATATAGTATAAGTAGAAAAAATTATAAGGAGAGATATTATGACCTGGAGGTACAAGCTACTCAATATCGGTTTCGGTAATACCATAGTGGCAGACCGTGTCGTTGCCATAGTTAATCCATCCTCTGCCCCTATGAAGCGTCTGAGAGAAGAGGCGAAGACTAATAGCCGGCTTGTAGATGCAAGCCAGGGACGTCGAACCCGTTCTATTATAATAACAGACAGCAATCATGTTATACTTTCTGCCATACAGACAGAGACAATTGCCCAGAGACTCGGTGCAGGCATCACGACCAAAATAGAAGAAAAAGATCCAAGGTGCTGAGAGGCTATCTGTAGATGAAACGAGGAGATCTCTTTGTAATTTCCGGCCCTTCAGGGGTCGGAAAGACTATTTTATGCCGTAGATTGCTCAAGCAGGTCTCTGGAATCTCTTTTTCTGTCTCCTATACTACACGTGTCCCCAGAAAGGGAGAAACTGATGGCATAGACTATCACTTCATTACCCGGGATAAGTTCAAGGAGATGGTCACTGCCGGTGCCTTTCTCGAATGGGCAGGGATATATGAGGAGTCTTATGGGACTGGCAGGTCAGAGGTCTTGTCAAGGCTCGATCTGGGAGAGGATATCCTGCTGGACATAGATGTCCATGGGGCCAGGCAGGTCCGTAGGCCCTTTCCGGAGGCCATACTCATATTCCTGTTACCTCCATCCTGGTCAGCCTTGGAGGCACGGCTCAAGGGCAGAGGTACAGAGGATCCTTCAAAGTTGAGGCTCAGGATGGCCAATGCCAGATCAGAGCTGGAGGCAGTGCATGAATATGACTTCGCCGTGATAAATGATGATCTTTCGCGGGCAACAGAGGACCTGAAATCTATAGTGCTCGCCCAGAGGTGCAGGACCTCCCGAGTTCTGGAAGGTGGCTCATGGCCCTTGGCCTATAATGATATCAAATCCAAAAAATGAGGTCCTTATCTGGGGCATACATCCAGTAAGGGAATTTATTAAGACCCGGCCTGATGCCTGCCGAGGGATCTTTGTATACCCCTCATTTGGGAAAAAGAAGACACAGGCCGGCCTCCTGCGCCTTGCAGAAAGGCATGGCGTGGATGTGAATCCCACAGAAGACCTCACAAAACAAGGCATTCCATCTGGCGCTGTGCATCAGGGAGTTGCTGCCTGGGTAAGGCCTATTTGGTCTATTGATTTCTTTGCCCTGCCCCAACTATGGAAAGACAAAGTCCCGCTGATAGTAGTATGCGATCAAGTAACTGATCCACAGAATGTGGGTGCCATTATACGCTCCTCTGTGGCATTAGGTGCCCAGGCAATTTTGCTTTCTGGCCGTAAGACCGTCCATATTACCGGGGCAGTGGCAAAGGCCTCTTCTGGTGCCCTTTTTCACACAAAGATATGCCAGGTAGTAAATTTAGTAAGGGCACTGAGGCAACTCAAGGAGATGGGGCTCTGGATAACAGGCTTGACCCCTGATGGCAAAAGTGTATTATGGGAATTAAATCTGATTATATCACTAGCTCTTGTAGTTGGCGCAGAGGGCGTAGGACTACGTCGTCTAGTCAAGGAGGTCTGTGATTTCCTGGTCAAGATACCCCGTCTTGGTCCTATAAGTTCCATGAACGTCGCCTCCGCTGCCAGCATAGCTCTGTATGAGGTTGCAAGACAGCGTCTCTCATTACCAGCTCACGTTACTCTGAGGCAATAGACTTTATGATGGGTCTTTATAAAAAGGTAACTGGCGTTACCTATGCCGTAGCTAGGCCCTTCCTGGAGTTATGGTCCAGGTTAGAGGGAAGGGGAGGGATGTTGCCCGGCCAGTTGGGGCACCTCTCTAACTATGTTGCTGCAGCCGGCCCTCACGACATATGGCTCCAGGCAGTTTCAGTAGGAGAGGTTGGAGTAGCTGAGGCCCTGGTCCAGGCCATTGACCGCCAGGTACCAAGTTTAAAAATCCTCATATCGACTTCTACTCCTGCGGGTTTTGCCAGGGCGACGTCTTCCCTTGGGTCCCGTTGCTCGGTGATTCCTTATCCCTTTGATTTTCCACAGGTAGTCCGCCGTATGGTAAAAGAGGTACGTCCCCGGGTCTATGCCTGTCTCGAGACAGAGCTCTGGCCTAATCTTATAGAGGCGGTAAGACAGTTCGGGGGCAAGACCGTGCTCCTAAACGGCAGAATTTCAGTCAGGTCCTTCCCCCGATACTTGAAGATTCTCTCAATTACCAGGCCCCTGTTTGCCGGTTTTTCAAAGATCTGTGCCATCTCTGAGATCCATGCAGATCGGATGGCGGCACTTGGCGCACCTATAGACAGGATACATATTACAGGTAATGCAAAATTTGAGGGTCTCTTATCCAGGCCTGATTCTGACCGGTTAGAAGGACTGCGCAGGCGTCTGGGTATAAGTGAATCGATGAACGTCTTTGTTGCTGGGAGCATAAGAGGGGGTGAGGAGAAAGAGGTAATAGCTGCCTATAAATTGCTCTGTACTAAGTGGCCAGACCTGATCTTCTTTTTGGTCCCAAGACATCTGAAGAAGGTATCTGCTATTGAAGGTGCACTAAAGGCGGAAAATATAGCATACCAACTCTGGAGTGATCTGGAGGTGGAACAGCAACGGAGCGCGAAAGTCGTGCTGGTAGATGTAATGGGTCCACTCTTTGACCTCTATGGGCTGGCTACAGTGGCCTTTGTAGGGGCCTCTCTAGTCCCAAAAGGGGGGCAAAATCTCTTGGAGCCGGCGGCCTGGGGATGTCCTGTTATCTATGGCCCTCACACAGAAGATTTTGAAGAAGCGAGGATAACCCTTGAATCCCATGGAGGTGGCCAAGGGATAGACAGCGGGAAAAATCTGGCAGATGTCGTGGACTCGCTATTTGAGAACCCGATGCAGAGGGATATACAGGGCAAGAATGCCCGCGGTGCCCTGGAAAGCCTGGCCAATGGAGTCGCTACCAAGCAGGCAGATATATTGCTCCAGGTGCTGAAATTGCAGGGCTAACCCCGTTTCCCTTTCATTGAGAAGTCATATCTTGTTCTTCAGTAAGGTTGAGATCTCTCGGGCCTAAAGGTGTTTTATTCTGCGTACATACCTCTGATTTGGCCTTGGGATATTGCACGAGTACAGGACGACGGTCCTTTTCCTTAGGCCAATATATATGGCGTTGGTAGCGATCTACGGCCCTATTGTGCTCAGCCAGAGTCCGAGAAAAATAATGCGTCCCATTATTTTTAGACACAAAGTAGAGATAATTATCCCTTGCCGGATAGAGGACCGCCCTGATGGATGCCTTGCCCGGGTTCGAAATCGGTCCCGCAGGGAACCCTTTTATTACGTAGGTGTTATAAGGGGTCTTTTTCCTGAGATCCTTCCACCTGAGACGGTGTCGATTTACCTTGGTCTCCACGAGTATCCCATAGTAGACCGTAGGATCTGACTGAAGCGGCATGCCTTTCTTGAGACGATTCCAAAATACGCTGGCAATTATTGGCCTTTCACTCGGTAGCATGGCCTCCTTTTCTACTATAGATGCAAGAATTATTACATCCTGGATATCTATCTTCATTTCATCCGCTCTTTTGCCAAATCCTTCCAAATTCCATACCTCCCAAAAATGATTGACAAAGGTACGGAGTATCTCGTATGCCGTGGCATCCTTGGTCAATTGATAGGTATCAGG
>JALTHV010000082.1 GCA_027004315.1 Deltaproteobacteria bacterium | reverse complement strand
TTAATGGGCAGAGTGCTCTGATCTTGTGCATCAAGCGATGCTCCTGAAACCCTGAAAAAAGCTACCGCTGGCCGGGGGGAATATGATCGGTTACCAAAAATGATGCCTCAACTTATTGAGAAGTTACATAAATTACATTTTGTGGAGGAGTTCTATAATGCCTATTTATGAATTTGAATGTCCTGCATGTGGGGAACATTTTGAGGAATTGGTCCTTGGATCCAAAAATGATATCAAGTGTCCCAGATGTGGCTCTTCTGAGGTCAAAAAGAAGGTATCGACCTTTGGCTTCAAGTGCGATTACAAGTTTGTAGGGGCCCAGCGGAAGAAGACCGGAGGCTGTAGCGGCTGTACCAGTTCAAGCTGTAGCTCCTGTGGAGGTTAATGTGGGGACCAGGAAGAAGTTGCGACTTGGGACCAGGAAGAGTGCATTGGCCCTTGCACAGAGTAGCTGGGTTAAAGAAAGAATTGAGGTCTACTGGCCTGATGTTAAGGTAGATCTCAGGAAAATTAGCACCAGGGGAGACAAGATCTTGAATGTGCCTCTGGCCAAGGTCGGTGGCAAGGGTCTTTTTGTGAAAGAGATTGAAGATGCTATCCTTAGGGGAGATGCAGATATTGCTGTACACAGTCTGAAGGATGTTCCAAGTGAACTCCCGGAGGGCCTTGAGGTCACCATCTTTCCACGCCGTGAAGACCCCAGGGATGCCGTGATCTCCAGGGACGGACTCAAATTGGAAGAGCTGCCAAGGGGCGCAAAGATTGGTACCAGCAGCCTTCGGAGGATGGCCCAGCTAAAGGCCACAAGGCCTGATCTGGAGATAGCTTCTCTAAGAGGAAACCTCGATACAAGGCTCCGTAAGCTAGATAATGGACAGTATGATGCCATTATCCTGGCGGCTGCCGGGCTGCGGAGATTGGGCATGGAACAGAGAATTACTCAACTTTTGGATCCCAAGGTAATGCTTCCTGCAGTTGGCCAGGGGGCACTTGGCATAGAGTTCAGGAGCAAAGATACAGAAGTAAGGCAGATTCTTTCCTCGATCCATCACGATGAAACGGCCATCTGCGTGAAGGCTGAAAGGGCCTTTCTTGCCAAACTTGAGGGAGGGTGCCAGTTTCCCCTGGCCGCCCTTGCCCAACTCAAGGGAGACACTCTGTATATTGAGGGCATGTTAGGTAATGAAGCAGGTACAGTAGTTATAAGGATGGACAGAGAAGGGACACCTGACCGGCCTGAATTTCTAGGGACGGCCCTTGGAGAAGAGGTCCTGGCCGCCGGGGGAACAGAGATATTAAAGGAGATTTATGGAGCAAATTAAAAAGAATAGCACAAGATCCTCGCCTGGAGAGGTCTATTTGATAGGAGCTGGCCCTGGTGACCCGGGCCTCTTGACATTACGCGGCAGGGAGCTTCTGGCCAGGGCAGAAGTGATTGTCTATGACCGCCTGGCCAGCCCAAGGTTGCTGGCCTTTGCCTCTCCTGATGCAGAACGCATCTACGTGGGCAAGCGGATGGGTCAGCACATAGTGAGCCAAGAAAATATCAATAAGATAATCGTGGGGAGATCCCTGGAGGGAAAGTGCGTGGCCCGTCTGAAGGGAGGCGATCCCTTTATATTTGGTCGTGGAGGTGAAGAGGCCCAGATACTCGCTGAAAAGGGGATACCTTTTGAGGTAGTGCCTGGTGTGACCTCAGGTATTGCAGTCCCTGCCTATGCCGGGATACCCCTGACTCATCGTGCATATACTGCCTCTGTGGCCTTTATAACCGGGCACCGCAAATTCGGTAATGAGGCCGATGTAAACTGGGAAGGCCATGCCAGGAGCAGAGGTACCCTTGTCTTTCTGATGGGGATGAAAAATCTGCCTGCTATTGCAAGACGGCTCATAAGATACGGACGCAGCCCTGATACACCTGTGGCGGTGATTCGGTGGGGAACTACTCCTTTTCAGCAGTGCATTACAGGAAGACTGAAGGATATAGCAGATAGGGTAAGAGAAGCAGGTCTTAAGCCCCCGGCAACTATAGTGGTAGGAGAGGTGGTCTCTCTGAGGGAGCGTGTAAACTGGTTTGAGAGGCGTCCCCTGTTGGGTAAACGCATCCTTGTAACCAGGGCCCGGGAGCAGGCCAGCAAGTTTGTGAAACTGTTGGAGGACAGGGGTGCCTACTGCATAGAGTGCCCTACCATAGAATTTCACTGGCCAGAGGACCTGAATCCTCTTGACCAGGCCATAAATACACTCTCTACATTCGACTGGCTGATCTTTAGCAGCACTAATGCAGTACGTTTCTTCTTTGAACGTCTCTTCGGGCTGGGTCTCGATCTCAGGGCACTGAGAGATATACGTATAGCTGCTGTGGGCCCTGGTACTGCCAAGGCCATTTCGGCCCTGCACTTGACTGCTGATCTCGTACCCGAAGACTTCCAGGCAGAGGGCCTGATAGAGGCATTTAGCCAGATTGGAGTATCCGGGAGGCATATTCTCATACCCAGGGCAGAAAAGGCAAGGGAAATACTCCCCAAGCGTCTCTCTGAACTTGGGGCAGAAGTTGTATTGGCCCCTGCCTATAGGACACTGGCCCCTGAGCTGAGGCCTGAGTGTCTGGAGACCCTCAGAAGAGAGCCCATTGACCTGCTGACCTTCACTAGTTCGTCAACCGTGAAAAATCTTTTCCGGCTGCTCCCTGACGACCTGCGTGGAACAATGCTTGAGCGGGCAAAAGTGGCCTGTATTGGACCAATTACGGCCAGGACAGCAGAGAGCCTTGGCCTCAAGGTCACGATACAGCCCAACAAGTCCACAATACCAGCACTTGTGTCTGCTATAGAGGCCTGCTATTCTTGAATATGTCATCTTACTGCCCTACAGATCCCCCGGAACTCTCCACAGTCCTGGCCAGAATACGCAAAAAGCAGGAAGATTATGAGAGGTATGGATTTTCGCATGTCCAAGGCAGGACCCTCAGGGCCTTTTTTGATCTGGCCCAGGAATTTGAGACCCTGGAGAATTTTTACAGGGTCTGCGTCTTTGTCCCCAGGGAATTCATGGGGTTCGATTCCTGCCTGTATCTGATCAATCCGGACAGCGGGAGACTTTATAGGGCATGTGACTCTCTGAAGAGGCTCCAGGCCTGTGACAAGGAGCCTCCTCATGAGATAAGGGTTAGTGAGTCCGTATATGAGACAGGGGATTTTTTTGTAATACCTATCAGGGGTAACCGCAGGCTATTTGCAAACAGACCCCTTGCAAAGGCAGAAGAAATCATAGGCATGTTCGCTGTATCTCCTCTGAGTCGCTTCGCAGATAATGATAGGCTATTTTTTGAAAAATATGCAAACAGGATAGGATATAACCTGCACTATAAGTTGATCTCTGTGCAGAATGAAAGGCATATCAAATTCATCAATACCCTCGTGGCAGATATTGAGCACAATGTCATTGTACCCAATATGAGGTACAAACTCTTTCTAAAAAATATAGGCAGAGATATCCAGATGCTTGAGGAGGTCGAAAAAAGACTTGGAGAAGAGATAGACACCGCTTTTAAGGAAAGACATCTGGAGGAGATATATGCCCAAATAAGAGACCTGCAGAAAGACCTACTGAGGCAATACCAAGAGCTTGACAGGCACTATCAGAACACCAGCCTCTTTCTTGAAAGCCTGCTCAGACGGGACCACTTTGAGAAGGGACAATTGGTGTTGCGGCGCAGGATGTGCCGTTTCAAGAAAGAGGTCCTGGAACCCCAGCTCGATCGCTATAAAGAACGGCTCAGACACAGAGGTATATCCATAAACTATGAATTTGGTGAGATGCCAGATGAAGACATCCCCCTGGCGGTAGATGTAGGCCTGATCTCTCAGGTCTATGCAAATCTCTTCTCCAATGCAGAGAAATACTGCAAAGAGGTCGTCAATGACCTCAAAGAACCTGTAAAGTTTATGTCCTACGGACAGGAGGTCATCCCAGACTTCTTTGGCCCTGGGAAGCCGGGAATCAAATTCAACGTCTATACCACAGGCCCACATATCTCTCCGGATGAGGTCCCCTATATCTTTGACGAGGGTTTTCGTGGAAAGGATGTCAGACAGAAGCCGGGCTCTGGTCATGGATTACACTTTGTAAAAAAGGTCATAGAGGTCCATGGTGGTGTTGTCGGCTATGAAGCAACCTATCTTGGCAACAATTTTTTCTTTGTCCTTCCCCTCCAGACCAATACTAAAGAGATCATAGACTCTCAAAGAGAGACCCCTGTGCCCAAGGTCCCTCAAGCCTGATAACAATGCCAACTAATTCCACAGAGAAAGAAAGAATATCTGTCAATTTTCAGCAGGAACTCAATCCGGAACAGTTCAAGGCAGTAAAGATCCTGGACGGACCGGTGCTGGTGATAGCCGGTGCCGGGAGTGGAAAGACCCGTACACTGGTCTACAGGGTTGCACGGCTGATTCAGGAAGGCATAGAACCAGCAAGTATCTTGCTCTTGACCTTTACCAGGAAGGCCTCTGCCACAATGCTGAGCAGGGTATCCCAGATCGCAGGCCCGCGGTGTCAGGCAGTAGCTGGAGGCACCTTTCATGGATTCGCCAATGGGATGCTGAGGCGCTACGG
>JALTHV010000081.1:2410-4620 GCA_027004315.1 Deltaproteobacteria bacterium | reverse complement strand
TAAAGATCCTCGGATGAAAACACGGCTGCCAACATGCACCAGATATAGATGTAGGGTGGATAAGCGAAGCGCATCCACCAATACCGCATCCACACAATCCCGTGAAGCATGGCCTGGTGAGGCGGGTCTCTGAGTGGCCATGGTCGTCTTTTGCAAGGGCGGTTGAGCGCGGATGGTCCCCTGCGGATTGGGGCGCCACGGAGCCATCGGGAATTGCCGGCATGGATTTGGAATGATTTTTGGAGAATGCAGGGCAATGGTGGATGCGCTTCGCTTATCCACCCTACAGATTCTGGCGTAACCGTTCGCGTCTCCGGCCAGCGGTAGCTTTTTTCAGGGTTTCAGTGCGGATTAATGGGCAAAGTGCCCTGATCTTGTGCATCAAGCGATGCTCCTGAAACCCTGAAAAAAGCTACCGCTGGCCGGGGGGAATATGATCGGTTACCAAAAATGATGCCCCAACTTATTGAGAAGTTACTAAATAGCCAGATAACCCATTAAAGATTTTAACTTTTTTATCATTTTTGAAACGTGTGCGTATTGCGCTAATACGCACACTACTGGAGAGGCAAGAAAAGGCCTTACTTTTCAGTAAGAAAGCTAAATTCATTAGGCTTATAGTGTACGCTTTATCCGACTTTCAGGATAATATAAACCTGGCGACTGATGATCCCCTTGGCATTGGAGGCCTTTTGATAAATTCATCTAAACTGGCTCACATGATAATCAGCAGCAGTCTACCCCATCCAAGGAAGAATAATAGGCCAATACTTGGCTGATATAGTGGTGGAAGGCTAACGCTGTCCGGGTACGTGAACAGTTACTTCTGAAGAGAGTTTATCTGCCACATCTAGGACGGTCTCTGCATAGGGGCGGCTGTAGTTATATTTGAGGATTACTGCTTCCTGTTCCTTGCGGCTGAGATTGGCCCTCCAACCATAGCTCTTGATGTATTTTGCCATACTGGCGAGGGCATCTTCCGTTGAGAAAAGGTCTACCTTACCGTTATGATCCTGATCAACTCCAAAGCGGAGGGCACTTGAAGGCATAAACTGGCACAGTCCTATGGCACCAAAGATAGAGCCCTTGATCGTCAGGGGATCAATATGATTCTGTGCAGAATAGGTGAGGAGTGCCTTAAGCTCTCTATATGACCATTGGGAATTCTTCTTGAGTTTCTCTCTCAGGTCTTTTGTCCCCATAGATGAAATTACCTCAGGGGAAAGCCATGGCCTCACGTGATCTAAATCGGTCGCCACGGCCATACTTGCCAATATATTAAAGGCAAGGCCAGAGCCCAGATAACGGCCAAGATCGGTCTCTACAAGGAGGATAGCTACCTCGATCTCCCTGGGTACCCCATAGGTATCCTCTATCTGGGCCAACAGCTTCCTGTTCTTATCTAAAAAAGACCTGGCCCTTGCAATGCGTTTGGGCCTCAGAAACTTTCTGTAATCAAGTCTGCTTTCCCTGTGTGAGAGCTTGCGGGGCATGACCCTGGGGTCAAATTGTACCTCTGGGTCTGCAAAGATACGGCGAATTGACGTCCCGTTTTCCCCATCTTTTATTAAGTGTGCTACGAGAGGCCTCCAGATAGAGGCAACCGTAGCCGTAGAGGCAGGAGAAGAGGCAGGCATGAATACCCACAAGACAGAGAGAACAACAAAGGCCGTAAAAGACCAGCCAGCCGGTTCAGGGCATATACGCCTTGATAACCGATATAGAAATGTGTCTTCAGCAGGGTAAGGCCCTTTGATCTGGCTATTTGTAACCGTTTACATCCCCTCCAGTTGCAACCCTCCACGTCCCCGGGGGGAATGTGAACGGTTACGGCTAGTTAGTGCCATGTAGTCCGTCAATATATGCTAAAGACTTTATCCAGTAACTTCTCAATAAGTTCTGGCCTAACCGTTCATGTCCCCGTCCAGTGGCGGCTTTTTGAAGGGTTTCAGTGCGGATTAATAGGCAGAGGCCCTGATCTTGTGCATCAGGCGATGCTCCTGAAACCCTTCAAAAAGCCGCCACTAGACGGGAGGAGATGTGATCGGTTACCCAAAATGATGCCCCAACTTATTGAAAAGTTACTTTATCCAGACCTTTCTGTTCCTGGGCCCATCGAACTCACAAAAAAATATCTTTTGCCATGTGCCTAGACACAATTTACCTTTCTCTACGATTACATGTACCCCTGAACCTACCAGCGATGACTT
>JALTHV010000081.1:0-2310 GCA_027004315.1 Deltaproteobacteria bacterium | reverse complement strand
ACTTTATCCAGACCTTTCTGTTCCTGGGCCCATCGAACTCACAAAAAAATATCTTTTGCCATGTGCCTAGACACAATTTACCTTTCTCTACGATTACATGTACCCCTGAACCTACCAGCGATGACTTGATATGGGCAGGAGAGTTTCCTTCCTGGTGGTGGTAATCAAATTCCCAGGGTACCACCATATTCAAGACAGAAATTATGTCCCGCCTGACGGCCGGATCCGCACCTTCATTAATGATGATGCCCGCAGTGGTGTGGGGCACATAGATGAAGGCAAGGCCATCGTCTAGTCCTGCCGAGGATATTGCCTGCTGTATCTGTCCAGTGATATCTATTAATTCTGTCCTTGCTTTGCTCTTTACTGAGATCATTTCCATGACTTGAATTCCTATTTGGCCTCTGAACTAAAATCTTTCTTATGTAACTTAAGAGACATCTTAAACCGTTTTAGCTGAGTCTGGTAGTAGCCCCTTCTGGAAGAATCTCTTTTCAGCGCCTCTTCTTCAATGGCTATAGCCTTTTCCGTATATCCATTAACAAAGAGGCTTTCAGCAAGGGTATCCAATATATAAGGAGCAGGTTTCAACTTGGCGGCCATTGAGGCATATTTTAAGGCCTCTCTAGGTCTTTGAAAATCAGGCTCATCTGCAGTGGCATAAAGCCATGCAATGTCGTTCAAGACTTCTGCATTATCAGGCTCCAGATCCAGGGCCTGTCTATATGCCTTTAAGGCCTTGGCATATTGTCTTTCCTGAACGAAAATCTGTCCCAAAATAATATACCATTCCGGTCGTTGCTCTCCATGGTCTATGAGTTGCTCGATGTAGACTTGAGTAAAATTCTTTTTGGCCAGGTCTTTCCAGGACTGTAGGGGGAGAAGACTGGGCACAATTATGAGCAGGCCTGCGATACCTATGAATAATCCCTTATTGACAGTCATCCTCCTGTTATATTTTTCCCTTAACCCCGGATAGTTGGCAACTTTATCGAGGAAATTGACCCTCTCTGCAATACTAAAATGGTGCCAACATGGTCGGTTACGAATGCCGCCTGCCAGAAGGGCAATTTTTTCCAAGGCATTGATAAGATTCCATGGGTGTCCCTGGGTCCTAAACACGGAAAGGTCTGCCTGACGTTCAAAATTTCGTATGAAATAGCCCATAATGAATCTGAAATACAGAATAAATAGTATCAACTGGGGAAATACTACAAGGAGAGAAGTAATGGCCCTGTGGCTGTCCTGGAGTTGGCTCAACACTTCAAGAAACAGGTGATGAGATAACAGCCATATCTCTAATGGGTCAAAGAGCCGATATAGAATGAGGAAATATGTTCCCAAAAAGAATAGATACCATAGCAGGTGCCTGTGACGGATATGGGCTGTCTCATGGGAGAGGACTGCCTCAATCTCTTGGGGGAGCAGATGGTCCACGAGACAGGGGGTCAGGAGTATATAGCGTGATCTGGGGATCAACCCCAGGACTGCGGCTGTACAGGCCCTGCCTCTGTCCAGAGGCCAGAGCAGGATATCCCTACAGTATATATTATTTTGCCTGAGGAAGTCTTCGGTCAGCTTCCTCACTGGTCCCTGAGGGAAGGGCACACATCCCCAGGATATGCGTACCATTGACGGGATATAATACAGCATTAATATTACCAGAATTAGGAAAAATGTGGGTTGTATCCATGGGCCCTTCAGTAGATTTTGCAATCCTGGTGAGGGGACAATATCTAATAGATCCCAAGATATAGTCAGGACCAGATATGGGAGCAGGGCCGGGAGTATCAGCCGTATCCTAGACTTCAGCTCATCACTCAACGGGGATATTGAAAGGCCTTTTTTGTGAAGCACCCACCAATATGAAGACCACAGAAGGAGAAGATATGAGAAGTACAGGCCTATCCCTATAATCTCGACTAATGATGGAAGGGCAGAGGCACCTGGTATCGATAGCAGATATGTCTTTATGTTCAGCAGGTAGAAGTCAGCTGCCAGGGGAACCAGGGAGACCCACTGCAGTCTCTCGAGGATTACGGAGGTCGATCGGGTGATATATGCTCGGGTCAGGAGCCAGACCGACAGGATAACCCAGGCCAGGGCCTTTACTGACCACAGCAAGACCAGAATTCCAACAGACAAAGTTGGTCCCTGGCCAGGCGGCGCACCGGCAATCAGAAACAGGGCTACTATTAGGGAGAGGATCTGGCTATAAGGCATATTGGGCACAAGATAGCATCCTATGGCTCCAGAGAAAAGGAATTCTGAGGCCTTTGCAGCACGGGCCCTCCCCGTTCCAAAAGAAGC
>JALTHV010000080.1 GCA_027004315.1 Deltaproteobacteria bacterium | reverse complement strand
GATTACAGTATAGAGGGAAATAGATGAAGTCACTTAGAGAGATTAAACAACCTGCCCTTTTGAGGGCGGCACGGTTAGTTATTGTAATTTTTTTGCCCATATTATTGATCCACTGTGCTCCCCAGGACCAGATGAATATGCTGGAGAGGCGTGTAGACGGCCTGTCTATAGAAAATAGCTCCATCAATAATCGATTGGAGGCCCTCAGGCAGGAAGTCAAGGCCCTGGAGAAATCCACCAAGAAGATAGGTAAAAAGGATATTGCCTCTGTGAGGATACGGCAGGCAGACCTTTCAAACCGTATGGATGAACTGCAGGCAGAATTACTCAGATTAAATGGGCTGATTGACCAGATGGGTCACAGGGCTGATCAGGATAGAAAAGAGGCACTTAGTTTCAGAAACGACTTAAAGGGACAACTAGATAACTTAGAGGGAGAGATCAAACTGCTTCAGGCCTCTGTAGAGGTGACAAAAAAGGTAGAAAAGGCCAGGGAGATGGTGGCCAGGGGTGAAGTAGACCTGTACCAGCAGGCCCTGGATCTCATCCAAAAGAAGAGGTTCAAGGATGCCGAGAGGACCCTTAAGACATACATAGAGAGGCATCCACATGGAAAGAGGATCGCAAATGCCTACTTCTGGATAGGTGAATGTGAGTACAACATAAAGCACTATGAAGAGGCAATACTTGGATATCAGAAGGTGATAAGCAGCTATCCAAAGAGCAATAAAGTGGCGGCTGCCCTGCTGAAGCAGGGCCTTGCCTTTGTAAGGCTTGGAGATAATGAGAGCGCAAAGATTGTGCTGAGAAAGCTCCTCAAGAGGTATCCAAAAAGCTCGCAGGCAGAAGTGGCCAAGAAGCAACTAAAGAGGCTGTAGGCAACATGTACCGGCAGGGCCTGCTGCACAAGAGCTGCCTTGGGTGCCCAGGCAAGGTCCTCTGCTGCCTTTTTTTGTTTTTGGGCCTGGCCCTGGTGAACACCGGGAGGGTTCTTGCCTCCTCTATACTTATAGGTGGCCTATGGGACCTCTCCGGAGGCCACTCTTGTGAGGGAAGGGCGGCCTTTATGGCAGCGAGGAGGGCCTTGGAGCTTCTCAATTCCCAGGGGGGCATTGATGGAAGGCGCCTTGAGTTAGTCACGGCAGATACAAGGGGCGAGCCGGGCAGGCTGTTGCTCGAGGCCAGGAACCTCACTGAGAGCGGGAGAGTGGTGGCCCTGCTGGGTCCCTCCAGTCAAGCACTGTGTAGAGTCCTGAGAAGCTATGGAGAGGTCCACAAGATACCCGTGGTCTTGACCGCTGGAGACGATCCCCTGTTGCCTTCCAAAAAAAAGACTATTCACTGGATCTTTAGTGTCTCCCTTGGTCTCAGGTCCACGATGAAGGCCCTTTTCCGCAAATTTGCCAAGGCCGGCCTGAGTCCAGTGGTCCCACTTGTAGCCGATAATGCAAGGGGAGAAAGGATCTCTCTGTGGCTTCAGGGCTATGGACTGGAATACCACCTCCATGTCCTGCCGCCACAAAATTTTGGCCTCCAGGACACGGATGTCGTTACTCAGCTACAGGAATCCATGAGAGAAGGTGCACGGGTAGTAGTGGCCTGGGGGCCAAGGAGTCTTGGACCTGTGCTGTTACGTTCTGCAAGGGGGATGGCTATCCATATAGCAGTCCCTGTGCAGCTCCTCTCATCAGATATGCTGAAAGACTATAGGGGCCCTCTCAAGCTATGGACCGCTGCACCTCCACTCCTCTTAGGCCATAGCCTTGCGCCATCGCATCCATGTGCATTTGTGGTAGATAGATTCCTGAAGTCCCTGGGAGGGAAGACAGGGGAATTTCCCGTGGAAGAACTCCTGCCGGCAGGAGAGGCGTGGGATGCAGTTCACATCGTGGCAATGGGGCTCAGGCGGTCTCGTCCTGACATCAGCCGGGAAGGCCTGCGCCATGCCCTTGAGGATCTCCACCAGGAATATTATGGGGTCATGGGGGTCTTTAGGCCCAGCAAGAGAGATCACTCAGGCCTTATGCCTGCTTCCCTCGTGGTGCTTGAATGGACTAAAAATGGCTGGAGGGCTGCGACGTCATAGGATGTAACCGTTCACACCCCCCTGTTGCAACCGTTCATGCCCCCGGCCAGCGGTAGCTTTTTTCAGGGGTTCAGTGCGGATTAATGGGCAGAGGCCCTGATCTTGTGCATCAAGCGATGCGTAACTTCTCAATAAGTTCTGGCGTAACCGTTCGCGTCTCCGGCCAGTGGTAGCTTTTTTCAGGGGTTCAGTGCGGATTAATGGGCATAGTGCCCTGATCTTGTGCATCAAGCGATGCTCCTGAACCCCTGAAAAAAGCTACCGCTGGCCGGGGGGAATGTGAACAGTTACCATAGGATTGTGATCTATCGGGCACCCACACCCCTTGCCACTGTAAATACATGGATCTCCTTCACGCCCGCCTTCCTCAGGACCTTGGCACAGGCCTTGACTGTAGCACCTGTAGTATAGACATCATCTAAGAGAAGGACCCTCTTTACGCCTCCTGGGACAGGGGTTGCGACTGCAAAGGCATTTTCTACATTTTTGAGCCTCTCTTCCCTGGAAAGCCCTGTCTGGGGCCTGGTATCCAGTATTTTTATGAGGAAGTTCGTTGCCACCGGGATATGGGGGAAGATCCCCCTGGCAAGCCGGAGAGACTGGTTGAAGCCCCTCTTTCTCAGGCGCTTCAGATGTAATGGTATGGGGATAATCAGGTCTGGCTCTATGAGTTCAGGTGGCATATACTTCCCTGCCAGAGAGGAAAGGGCTTTTAAGGCATATCCATCGTCACTGTATTTGACTCTGTGGATGAGGGTCTTCACGGGTTCCTGATAGTAAAATAGAGAGCGGGCAGTCTCAAAGGGCGGCGGGTCCTTTATGCACTGGCCACAGGTATGGCTGCTGTCCTGCGGGCCTGAGAGAGGCTGGCCACAGACAGTGCAGATCGGGAGGCCTGTCGGCATTATGGACTGGAGACACTCGCTACACAGACGCCCTCTTGCCGGCATAGAAAGCCTGGCCTGGCAGGCAGCACAGCATGGAGGGAAGAGGATATCCCTCAGGATCAGTAAGAGATCGGCAGGGTGCATGGCATTTGAGAGTGACCGGTTACCTTTGAGAGATATACCTACAGGGACTCAATAATAGATGCGGCAAACTCTGAGCACTTTACCTCGGTTGCACCTTCGATCTGCCTGGCCAGGTCATAGGTCACCCTCTTTTTGGCAATGGCTGCCTCAAGGGCAGGGTAGATCTCTCCCGCTGCCTCCTTCCAGCCAAGGTATTCGAGCATCATGGCACCAGACAGGATGAGGGAACTCGGGTTGACCTTATCAAGCCCGGTATATTTTGGGGCCGTTCCATGGGTAGCTTCAAAGATGGCATAGCCATCGCCGATATTTGCCCCTGGGGCCATGCCCAGTCCGCCTATCTGGGCCGCACAGGCATCAGATATATAGTCACCGTTCAGGTTCGGCAGGGCCAGCACACTGTACTCCCTGGGTCTCAGGAGGACCTGCTGGAATATGGCATCAGCAATGCGGTCCTTTATGACAATCTTCCCCTCTGGCTGTATGCCGTTATAGTCCTCCCAGAGCTCCTGCTCGGTGATTGTCTGCCCCGGGAACTCCGCCCTTGCCAGCTCATAACCCCACTTTTTAAAGGCCCCTTCGGTATATTTCATTATGTTACCCTTGTGGACCAGGGTGACACTAGGTCTTCCCGTATCGATGGCATGGCGTATGGCCTTTCTGACCAGCCGCTGGGTACAAAAGCGGCTGATAGGCTTTATGCCTATCCCTGAATCTAACCTTATATCCTGCCCCATCTCATTTTTTAGGAACTCGATGAGCTTGATGGCCTCCTTACTCCCCTCTGGCCACTCTATCCCCGCATAGACGTCTTCGGTATTCTCACGGAAGATGACCATGTCCATGTCTTCCGGCCTTTTTACCGGACTTGGGCTCCCCTTAAAGTAACGGACAGGCCTCACGCAGGCATAGAGATCCAGCCCCTGCCTCAATGTAACATTGAGACTCCTGATACCTTCACCTACCGGGGTGGTAAGAGGTCCCTTGATTGCAACCACATGGTCCCTCAAGGCCTTCACAGTCTCAGATGGCAACCTCTCGCCTGTCTGCTGATAGGCCTTCTCGCCTGCAAGGAGCTCTTTCCACAAAATCTCTCTCTTGCCTCCGTAGGCCTTCTTCACCACTGCATCCAGCACAGGCCTGGTGGCCTTCCAGATATCAGGCCCTATGCCATCACCCTCTATATAGGGGATTATTGGTATATCTGGTACAGAGATAGAGCCATCTTTTCCAATCGTTATCTTTTCAGCTATTTTGTTCATCAATATTCTCCTCAATCTTCAATCTATACATGACGACATAGATGTTTGCGCATAGATCCATCACAGTATGCATGTTCGAATAAGACAGGATTTACCGGATAATCAGGATATTTTTGCCTTTCCTGAAGAAAGGATGATCTCTCCTGCGGCAAAATTGGCAAGGGAGGGCCGACAACAGACAATGTATTGCCTCTCGCTAAACGAATTACGTTTTCTCAGCCTCTTCCGGAAGCTGAAAATAAACAAAAATCGTAACTTCTCAATAAGTTGGGGCATCATTTT
>JALTHV010000079.1 GCA_027004315.1 Deltaproteobacteria bacterium | reverse complement strand
AAGCCAAGAAAATTCTCACTGAGGACCTTACCCATGGTCAGATTATCGAGGGCATTCTTATCGAAAATCCTTTTCTGAAAACATTTAGAGGACACTATGTCTGAATGAATTTACAGGTACTTTCAATTCCTGATTTTCGTTGCCTTCAGGACATTAATTGCTTATAGTCTTAATGAAGTAGTCATGCTTAAACACTCTTCATCAGGAAAACCGTCTGTGCCTCAGATTATGATCTCTAAAATGACCCCTGACCAACAAAAAATGTTTACCGTTCTCAATCTTGGGCGCTATTCTGAAGCAACTTGTTAGGTCATACGCTATAGGATGTGTAACGCTCGATTTTTATTGATTATTCTAGTATGGTCAAATTATAAGGCTGTAGGCCGTTGTTCACATTCCCCGGACGTGAACGGCTATTTAGTTGGGTTGTACTATTCAAAATAGCCTTCAGCCTAATAGCCTATTTAGGTACCAGGCATTCAGCTCAGGTCCCCAAAAGAGGAATACAAGGGCAGCCAAGGCCAGAAAAGGGCCATAGGGGATAGCCATGTATCTACTTTTTTTCTGGATCAGTATCATCACCAGACCAATGACTGACCCCAGCGCTGCACTCAAGAAAATTACTAGCGGGATGGCCTGCCAGCCCAAAAAGGCCCCTATCATTGCAAGGAACTTGATATCTCCACCTCCCATTCCCTCTTTACGGGCTATAAGCTGATAGCCCCAGGCCACCAGATACAGGGTGCCGCCCCCTGCCAATATGCCTAATAGAGAATCTTTCCACGACAGCCCTGGGAGCAGAAAGGAAGACAAGAGGCCAAGGGCAATCCCTGGTAAGGATATTATATCCGGGATGATCTGGTATTTAAGATCGACAAATGTCACTATTATGAGACTTGCCGTAAAATAAAAATAGACAAACAGACCGGTACTGAGACCAAACTTATACCAGAGCATAAGGGCCAAGAGGCCAGTCAGCAGTTCTACTATAGGATACTGTATAGAGATCCTTGCCTTACAAGATCTGCATCTGCCCCGAAGGAGCAAAAAGCTCAGTATTGGGATATTCTCCCACCACCTCAGCCTATGGCCACATTTGGGACAGGCAGAACCTGGCATTACTATCGATTTTCCTAAAGGCAATCGATAGATGCACACATTTAAAAAGCTGCCTATACAGACCCCCAGGCAGAAGGCAAAGAACGGCCATATATATATCGGTGAAGTCACTTCATTATATCCTATTATCCCTTTGTAACCGATCACAAGGTGTTTTAGCCCTGTAGTTTGTTACTTTCATCTCCAGGCATGGTAACAAGCTTCAATCGACCCTGTCGGACCAGGTCCAGATAATATTCCCTTACTTCTTCCAGCCTGGAGATTTGCTTGATGAATCGTGCATAGAGACTATAGTAATCTGACTGGTCATTTTCGAGATGCAACTGTATAAACTGGAGGCCGAGCCCGGATAGGCATTGGCCCCTACGCTGCACATAGCCCTTTAGAGGGATTGCGCCTACCACTGGCAACTCAAGAACAAGGTCCGTTATGAAACCCTCGGATATAGAGATGCTTATCACCACATAACATCCATCTAATGAGATATTAGAGGTATATCCCCATAGATGGAATTCTGGGAAATATGCATGCAGGTGTGCCGGATAACGGGGACTTTTACGCCTTTCGCTCATATCGATGCTCCTATAATAAAGATAATCTATATTGAGTTACCTCAAAACCAAAAGAAGTAATATCTCGATATCTTGGGGGTTACTCCCCCGAGGTAACCGTTCACACCCCCTCCCGTTGCAACCGTCCACGTCTCCGGCCAGTGGTAGCATTTTGAAGGGTTTCAGTGCGGATTAATAGGCAGGGTGCCCTGATCTTGTGCATCAAGCGATGCTCCTGAAACCCTTCAAAAGGCTACTGCTGGCCGGGGAGAATGTGAACAGTTACCCCCTGAGAGGTCTTGGATGAGGGGGAACGCTGTATTGCCCCAACTTATCTATCCTTTTCTTCGGACAAAATGGGATATAAGACAAATTCATTGAAAAGACTCAACGACCCGAGGTGACAGGATCCCATATCACGGCATCTCCTTCCAGGATCGGTTTCCTGGACCAGCGACTACCAATGCCTTCCTTTACAGCAAAGTCTACGGGCGGGACAATCACAGGTAAGGCCCTGATGAGTTGTATCTTCATAGTCCCTTTTGCCTTGTATTCTCCAATCCATTCACCATCAAGCTGCATTGGAATATCCCGTTTTCTGACTATTTCTATAGAACAGGCCTGTAGACTTGCCCTGGGAGGAGAGAGAGATGTAAAACGTCCTCTCAATAGCAGCCCGAGATATGCCGTGGTAGTAGGGATAATATAGGCCTCTAACCTCCCATCCTTCCAGGAAGAACTGGGAGAAAGAGAGCCGCCTCCGGCATAGTATCTGATATTGGAGAGAATCAAGGCAGCATGGCCCTTCAGCAACTGCCTTTTCGATACCTTATCATCAGAAAAACAGACATCCATGTCAATCGATCTACTCTTGGTATTGGGCGAGAATATATATTTCAGGCCAACAGCTATATAGAGAGACTGATTCCATCTCTTTCCGAATTTGCGGCCCAAAAATCCCTGACGCAGTCGCGAGACAGAGGCCACTATCCTTGCGTCCAGACCAAAACCTGCATATCCTAAAAACGCAAGATCTTCTCCACAGGACCAAAGGTCTATGGTCTCGACTTTGCCAGCGCTGATTGCCGACCAGAAGTAACCAAGTCCACCGCCATGATGCCATACATTCCACCACCCTAGGCTTCTGGCCAGATCATTTCCTATGCCGAGTGGGAGGATGACCATGGGTGGGGGCATATTCAGTATAGCTAATATGCGGGCAACGGCCGATACGGCACCATCGCCTCCTACGACTACAACTAGGTCACGATCCCGGGCCAAAGACAAGACCTGGGCCTCCAGCCGCTCTGAATCAATGAAGACCGTCTGCATGTGGAGGTTCCGGATATGCAGGCCATGATCCAACTCATCCGCAATGTCTTTGCCAGCGAGGAGTCTAGCTGCAGGGTCTATAAGAAATAATGTATCCATAAGTCCTTGCTAGAGTAAGCTAAAATCATTAAATTAGAAACAAAAAAATGCCGATAATTATCCATTTAAGCCGCATGTACTGGATGATTAACAAATAGTTATAAAAATGCCTTCAGACAACAATTTCCGTATCTTAGTGGTAGACGACGAGAGGTCCTTAGCGACCCTCCTAAGCCGAATCCTCAAACAGGCAGGTTATAAAGTCAAGATTGCCAATAGTGGTATCGAGGCCCTTGACAAAATATCCGGTTTTTTGCCTAACCTTGTAATCACAGATCTTAAAATGCCTAAAATCAGTGGCCTTGATCTCTTAAAAAAAGTGCATCCGGAAAGGCCAGAGATTGACTTCATAATCCTTACAGCCTATGCAACCGTGGAGAATGCAGTAGAGGCCATGAAACATGGGGCCTTCGACTATATTATAAAACCCCTCAAAGATCCTGATGAGCTACGGATAGCCGTATCCAGGGTAGTAGAACATCAGTCCATCATAGCAGCAAATACTATATGGAGAAATCAACTAGCTGAAGGCCTTCCCCCCACTGATATCATCTTTGCCGGGATGACAGAGGTATGGAAAGAGATAAAGCAAGTAGCCAAGACAGACGCCACGATCTTACTCCAAGGAGAGAGTGGAACCGGAAAGAGTCTCATAGCCAAGGCTATCCACTATCTGAGCGGGCGAAAAGGTCCATTTGTAGAACTTAATTGTGCGGCAATACCTGAGGCCCTTATTGAGTCCGAACTCTTTGGACATGAACGAGGTGCATTTACCGGAGCAATTAAGACAAAACAGGGTAAATTTGAGCTTGCCCAGGATGGGACCATATTCCTGGATGAGATAGGAGAAATGCCCTTGTCTGCCCAGGCAAAGTTGTTGCGAGTGCTTCAGGAAAGGGCATTTGAAAGGGTGGGAGGCATTACCAGCCTTAATACCAGCGCGAGGATAATAGCTGCCACTAACCAAAATTTGATAGATAAGATACGTGAAAGACGTTTTAGAGAAGATCTTTACTACCGTCTAAATGTCTTCCCGATCACTCTCCCCCCTTTAAGGGAACGCCGTGAGGCAATAGCAGCGCTCAGCAAATACCTGATACAGTCAATATCTGCACGGGTAGGGAAAAAGGTCCCGGAGATCTCTCAAGATACCTTAAAGCAGATAGAGTCTTATGAATGGCCTGGCAATATACGGGAACTCCATAATGTCTTTGAGCGGGCTATCATCCTAAACCAAGGCACTAAACTGACATTACCGCCATTAACTACTATTCCCCCCAGGGTTCAACCTGAGCCATCCGCAAGGCGGCTCCGCAGCATACAAGATCTGGAGAGAGAGGCTATAGAGGAAACCATAAAAGAAACGGGTGGCCATAGGGGTAAAGCGGCAAAGATTTTGGGTGTCTCTATCAGGACACTCCAGTACAAGCTGAAAAAATATGGCCTTCTCAAATAGTGGCATGGCCTTTGCTTTAATTCTATAGCAATGTAGATAAAGAAATGAAAGAACTTTTTGTTTTGGTACATATATTGCTTTAAAAAATATTAAATTTCATCATTCTTCCCAACCCTCCTCTCCCCGAAGGCCTTTCTGGAATTCTCCAGGAAGGCCTTTTTTTTAGGGTCCTCTATAAAATGATGTCTTCGCAAAAAGCCTTTTCTCACGCAAAGACGCAAAGCTCACAAAGGCAATTTATTGTTATTAAAAGAAAAAATTTTGCGTCTTGGCGACTTTGCATGATGTTTTGGTTTTTTACGAAACCATCATAAATAGAGATTTGTAAAAAAATCACAGTCTCTTCAGATTTCAGTGTAACTTCTCAATAACTCAGGGTATGATGTCTGGATTCCGGCTTTTGCCGGGATGACGTTTGGAGGTGACAGTCCGTTATTCCTGCGAAGACAGGAATTTAGTGGATAGTCACCTAATGCAAAAAATGCACTTTTATGATGCAAAAAATGCACATAGTGCAAAAAATAGCATGGCTATTAATTTGCAACATAATCGTTCACATTCCCCCTGGGGACGTGAACGGTTACGATCATTGAGTAATCATCCCTTGGAGCGCATTGCGGAAATCCCGTGGTTTTCTGAGGTCTTTGGGGCCGGGGATGATTACTCAATGATCAAAAATCAGGTATCATAAATCAAGCCAGGGCAGACCCGCGTGTCTCCCCTGAATTAATAATAACCAGATATCGAAAGGGTACGTAACCTGCATGCATCTTTTTGTGTAGTTTTAAGGGCAGTCTGTGATTATATGATAGTCTCGCAAAAGAGTCAAAATTATGTCACTCTTGCGAAAAGATGGGGCCATAATTCCTTGGAGTCGATGGATTCTTGATCCCACAGAAATGACAGATAAGGGCAAATCTGCATTTTTAGGAATGCATCAGATATGCTTGTGTTCAAAATATCTTAATATGCTTGAATCTATGCTAACTAGAGTTTATCCTTATTTGGAATTTGTCTGCCAACCGACTGAGAGTGAACAATCATAATAATAATGATAGCTAGCAATGAATGTCTATAAAAAAATCGATTTAACAGCTACTCTTACTCCCCATGTCTTCCTTTTCGCTATCCTGCTATTGGCCAATGCCCCCTTTGCCTATGCCAACAATAATATTGGCTATGATGAAAATACAGAGGTAGTAGTCAAAGGGACTATCAGGCAGAGCCTGATGAGTCCCTATATGAGATTTCAGTGCATTAGTCTCCAGTCTGGGTCCCAGAACTTCAGGGTTATTATAGCCCCACGGTGGATTGTAAAACGGATGGGACTCAAATTTTATAAAGGGATAAAGATAGAAGTGGTAGGGTCAAAATTTTTTTGCAGAGATGGACGGCTCTGTATCCTGACGAGGTCCTTAAAGTTTCTCCCGTCTGGTAGAAATGTTGTCTTGAGAGACAAGACCTGTAGGCCTATCTGGCAAGATCTCAGCCTGCGCAACTCCTCGTGTCTGCACATCTTTTATCACTCCCCGTAATTCGCAAGGACAAATACATAAGTCGTCTTTATTTAACTATGCCTGCTCAACCCTGCCTTTACCGAAGCCAGATCCTCTCCAAAAGAGACAGCCTCTCTGCATCTGCTTTGGGTAGTCTGAGTAAAAAAATTATTAATAGTCTCAAGGGATTAGATGAATACAGGGCCAGCAAAATGCCCTTTATCTATGTATCCTTCAGGAGTGAGGTCAAGACGCACCAGCTCCTGAGAGAAAGGCTCGATAAAGGGCTTGAAGTGGCTGTACCTAAGTCAGATATTAAAAACCATCGGCTAGAGGCCTATATCCTGAGGTCCTGGAAAAGAGATCTCAGGCCAGGGGCCTATGGGATACCTGAGCCAGATCCTGGGATGACATCATCTATATCACCGGCCCAAATAGACCTGGTTATAGTCCCTGGGACTGTATTTGACCGTCACTGTGGTCGCTATGGATATGGCGGAGGATACTATGACCGTTTCTTGTCTGAAGAGGCTCCCCAGGCCTTACGCATAGGGCTTGCCTTCAGCTTTCAGGTCCTTCCAGAGATCCCTCTGGAACCCCATGACCAGGGAATGGATATCATTATAACAGAAAATGAGAGACTGCGATGCAGTCGCAAACAGTATTTCTTGCCGCAAAAATAAAATCCAGCATATTTAAGTGCTCAGGCTATAGACTATTAGGTCAAAGGTACAATCCAATTAATAGACTACAGCCTAATAAGCTATTTTTTCACATGCGTATTGATCTCGAAAGGACCCTGCTAAAGTCTTTTAATCCCCGTTGGTAGTCATGGGGCATATGGATGTGGATGACCCTCATCTTGGCATCAGAAAGGGCCTCGAAGTCTCCCACTGCCTGGGCAAACTGTATATGCCAGAAGGAGACACCTAGGTCCGGGACTACAGGATAATCCTTTGTCCCTTTCCGAGTAAAGATCAAGAAGGCAGCGGAAAGGGGTCCACCTTTATGGATCTGTCCTGTAGAGTGGAGATATCTGGGGCCAAAACCCATGGTCGTAGCACAACCTCTTTCTTGTCTCACGAGATAGCGCATTTCTCCTATCATTGCCTCTACTTCTGGATCATAAGGTAGATAGGGGAGAAATGCGAGATAGCCCCAGCTCGGCATGACCTGAAATATGTCTCTGATACACCTTGAGAGGCCCTTCATGGATGCGGCCAACACCTTTGAAGCTCGGAAACGTATCTGGCTATATGGATCTACCCAAAATTTTATGGGCATTTTGCCTTTAGTACGATAGATATTGAGTACTTCGCTAGTCTTTTCTTTTGCAAGTTGGACGTTCGGTTCATCAAAGGCATTGATTCCCAAAAAGTGGGAGGCTATGGCCGTTGCCATCTCCCAGAGAAATATCTGGGCACCCAGATCGTAGAGATCTTCGAGCCACAATTCATGAACGGGAAAGTCTGCGTTTCGGAGTTCTGAGACAAAATCCCCTAGAGAATCCTCATCTGGTGTCCCCTTCAACCTTAGATAGACGAAGATACGCTCTCCACCATAAAATCCAGGGATCCCTGTGCTTTCGCCGACAATAGGGACAAGGCCCCTGGTCTTTTTGCCAGTACTCTCAGCTATCAGTTGCTCTAACCAAAGGCCAAAGGGCCGGATGGGTGAATCGGCAAGGATGGTAAGTTTATCTCGACTTTGTACCCCAAATTCCCCCAGAAAAATCCCCAAATTATATCCTGGATTTTTGTGCCACGGTACATCCGGTCCGCATTTCCTGACCATCTCCTCGGCCCTTTGAAGGAGCCTATCGAGGTCCATCCCAAGAATGGAAGCCGGGACCAGGCCAAAGTAGGAAAGAGCAGAATACCTGCCTCCTATGTCGGATGGATTGAGAAAAATCCGCAGAAAGCCATATTTTTTCCCCAGGTCTTCCAGGGGACTTCCGGTGTCTGTAATTGCCACAAAATGTGAACCGGGATCTGGCAGATTAGCCTCAAGCAACGACCAGAAATACTTGAACAGCGCATTGGGTTCCAGTGTAGTCCCGGATTTACTGGCCACCAAAAAAAGCGTCGAGTTCCAGTCCCCATCCCTGGCCACTTTCTCTACTTCTTCAGGATCAGTAGTATCCAGGACCTTCAAGACAGGGAATCCCTCTTGAGACCCAAATATCTTACTCAGGACCAGGGGGCAGAGGCTGGAACCTCCCATACCAAGGAGCACCACCTCTTTGATACCACGATGCCTTATATCCTCGACAAATTCTGTAATCTCTCCCTGGACTTCCCTCATCTTCGGCAAGACATCTAACCAGCCAAGACGATCTGTGACCTTCTCGCAGGTCTTTGGGTCTTTGGCCCAGAGAGATGGGTCCTTTTGCCAAAAACGAGAAAGTAGGGCCATTTTTTCGACATCTGATAGACTTGATGGACGATAAAACACCAGTAACCTCCTTTCTGTTACATGACCTGCCATGGAAGCAGGCCGTTTCTCCACATTCAAGGCCAAACTATTACATTTTCCAGAAATAGTTTGGTTCAGGATACCCTCTTACACTCCTATACTGCAAATATTTTATGCAGGATCTGCAAAATTCATAATATAAGCCCCATCGTCTCTTGGCGAAAGGCCTTTTCCTTCACCCTGATTTGAATGAAATATCCAGGGCAAGGGTTATCTCTTGACAAATGTAGGGTTGGTTTGCTAATTAGATATAGGAGTGTTTGGGGCTATCTTAGATCTCTTTAGTGAGATTATGTCACTAGTTTTTGAGGAAGTAATAGCTGATATCATATTTGTGGATCTATCGAGAGAGATAATCTCTACTATCTGAGGGAGGTATGGTGAGGAATGAAAGATAAAACGGTCTCGTTCATGAGGATTTTGGCCACATTTTTTTTGTCTATAGCCGTAGTAGTCGCATTTACTGTGGTCGCTAAGGCAAGGGAGAAGGTACCAACTCTCCAAAATAGTGACTGTATAAAGTGTCACAAAAAGGAAGTTATTACCATAGAGCGTAATGGTGGTCGTCACAGGACGGCTGTGACATGTCTGGATTGTCATAAAGAACACCCACCTATGGGAAAAAATACAATTCCCAAGTGCTCTGAATGTCACAACAACAAATCACATCTGCGGCATTTTAAATTAAAGAAATGTCTGTCCTGTCATTCTAATCCCCATGCGCCTTTAGTCTTAACGCTCAGGGATAATATCACAACACCCTGTCTGACCTGCCACCCCAAAGAAGGCAAAGAACTTCAGAAATATCCAAGCAAACACTCAAAACTTGACTGTACCTTCTGTCACACAAGACATGGTGAAATGCCCAAGTGCTCCAGGTGCCATGAGCCACACGTAAAGGGCCAGACAAACAAGGATTGCCTTGTATGCCATCCACCTCACAGTCCCTTGGTAATTCACTATCCCGACAATACCCCAAGGTCTTATTGTACAGTATGTCATAAGGATGAAGGTAAGCTCTTGAATAAGACTACCACAAAACACAAGGCCTTTACCTGTGCATTTTGTCACAAGAGAGTACATGGTAATATACCGCAGTGTGAGACATGCCATGGTAAGCCACACTCGGCAGCAATCAATAAGGCGCACCCAGATTGTCTGGATTGTCATATGGATGCCCATGACCTTGTGAAATAGATGCATTGTACAAATAAAACAAATTCTTTACAGGGGATTAAACCATGATAGCAAAGAATAAGATTGGGGTATTGATTTGGATATTAGTGGGTCTGTTCCTTATATGGATCGGGTATGGATGTGTTGGACAACGGGCTACTGTGGCAAAAAGCGGAAAATGTATCCAGCTAAAGAAGGTGGCACCTGTAGGGGTTGCGAAAACCAAAGCGCCTAAAAAGGGCATCTATGATATAGAAGTCAAGCCACTCGTTATCAGTGACTGTGTCCGTTGCCACGTATCTGAATTTAACAGGATTAAAAAAGAAGGGGGTAAGCACTCTCAGGTAGCATGTACAGACTGTCACCAGACATTTCATGCATACAACCCCTTACGCAAAAACTACAAAAAAATAATGCCAAAATGCTCTATGTGCCATGAGAAACCCCATGGTAAAGCCAGAGCAGTTCAGAACTGTACAAGGTGTCATACAGATGCCCATAGGCCGATAGCCTCACTCCTCAAGCCAGATAAGATGGAAGGACAGTGCAGGATATGCCATAGCAATGTAGCAAAGAGTATGAAGAAGTACCCCAGCGACCATACGGGCTTGGAGTGCTCTGCCTGTCATTCTCAAAGACATGGCAGGATACCTGATTGCTCAGAGTGTCATGAATCACACAGCCCAATGGTAGCCATGAAGACTCAGCAGTGTCTGAAATGTCATCCTGCCCATACACCTCTGAAAATTACCTATTCTCAGAATATAGAGAACAATAAAGTGTGTGCCGGATGCCATGAGAAGGAATATGATCTGCTCCAGAAGCATCAGACCAAACATTCTAAATTGGCATGTGCTACATGTCATCCTGCCCACAAGCAGATCATAACCTGCCGGGAGTGTCATGGGACGCCTCATAGCCCCGTTATAAACAAGAAGTACCCGAATTGTCTGAGTTGTCATAACTCGCCCCATGACCTACATTAAAAATAAAGTACACTCAAAAGAATGATTAAAAAGAGGGCTTTTTATCAAAAGCCCTTTTTTTATAACTGGTCATAGGCTGCTCTTTGGGAAACGATTTGCGTTATTATCTATCCTAAGGGGTTAAGGCATGTTAAAAGAAGAAGTACTCTGTGATCGGCTAGGTTGCCAACAAAGATGCCATGACTCTCAAACTGGATGATAATCCACCGGCTTGTTATCCGGAAAGTGTTTTTGATTTGAACACAGATGAAGCCGGGCCGTGGTGGGTGGCCCGTACCAAGAGTCGTCAGGAAAAGATCTTGGCCTGGAACCTCAAAAAAGGCAGGATCAAATATTACCTGCCGCTTGTTTTGCGACAGCAGAGGTGCCGTAGACGTCTGCGTATGTCACTGGTGCCTCTCTTTTCCGGATATCTCTTTTTCCGCGGGACTGCATTGGAACGGCAATACGTCTTCAAAACGGGACGTATCGCCCAGATCTTGGAAGTAAGTGATCAAGAGACTCTACACAGGCAACTGCATAATCTTTATCTCGTTGCTACTTCTCAGAAAAGGCTTGAACTCTGTGATCTTGCAGAAAAGGGACGCAAGGCAATAGTCGTTTATGGACCGTTTACTGGGGTAGAGGGAGTTGTATTGCGGGTAAAAAACAAGGCCCGTCTGATACTGGGCGTTGATGCCATCAATCAGGCCGTGAAGATCGAAATCGACATTGATCAGGTACAGTTTGTCTGATTTATTATTTCTTGCAGCATAGAGCCAGGCTCCGGAGCACAGCGGAGGAAAACAGGGAAGGCCCGTACCCCAAGAATCTTATCGTAACCGTTCACACCCCCTCCTGTTGCAACCGTCTACGTCCCTGGCCAGGGGGATGTGAACAGTTACATCTATCCTTTATTACGAGACATTGCCTCGTAAACACAATCTTAATTTTGAGTGGATCAATTCCTGTGAGCAGTGCCCTACTGACAGAATAAAAATAAAGAGTCACCCATTAAATAATGGGTGACCCCCCTTACGCCTCCTCTAGTATCTTCAGTCTACTTTTTCATAAAGGCCTTCCATTCCTCCCAATTAGGAGAAATGAGATTCCCTGTATCCACTGCAGAAAATTCACCTGCATGGTTGACCTTAACGATCAGATAGGCGCCCTTCTGACCAAGGATATGTGCTGCATGATCTGGCCTGAAGAAGGCCTTGTCAGAGGTCCTGCTGACAATAGTGGGATGAATCCCATAATAAGGCAGCTTAATGATCATGGATTCATGCACATCCTCATTGAAGCCAAGCTTCAGGACATATCCCTCTACAAGTCCCTTTTGGTCGAGATACAGTTGCTCTTTCTGTGGCTGGAAGCCGCACTCGGATATCTCAGGCTTCAGCTCCTCGGGAATATAGAAATAGATCTTCTGATTCCAGGGGCTGTCTACGACCTGTCTTACATATTCGGTCTCCCTCTCTTTCTGGGTCAACATGGAGGGATCGATCTCTTTTATCTCGTCACCCTTTACTGTTCCCTCGGCAACCATGTAGAAGAGCTCTTCTGCATCCTCCTTGCTGGCAGCAAGGACGTCTCTGGCACGGGCACCAATGACCCTGAGGTTGTCTGCATTTATAGGCCTGATATAGTCAACATCCCTATCCACAATAAACAGGCCATTTGGATTTGCAGGGACCATTCCACTGCTCTTCTCCCATGGCGGCGCATCTTTCGGCACTGCCTCAGGATCGTATTTTAGAAAACGGTTATCATCTGTGAAGAACGGAGGTGCCCAGGGGATAAAATCGATGATCCTGTCAGTTATCCTGTGAGCGCCTGGGTTCTTGGTATAATCACCATGGCAGTCATAACAACCGTGCTTACCAGCGCCCAAGGCCTTTTCCTTCGGCTGCACCCCATGAGAGTCAGAGAAGAAATGGGCGGCTATGAAGAGGACAGGATTGGGATCTGTCTCGCCCTCTGCCTTGAGTACCTTGGTTAATGCCGCTTTCATGGCCCTTACATCTTCTGGCCACCAGAGGTCTGGATACATGTTACCTGTATGATCAAAAATAACATATCCAGTTTTGAGGACTATCTTCCCAACGTCTGGGTTCTGGGCCCAGGTCGGGTCATTGGGAGGAATCGTGGCCAATTCCTTTGGATCCACCACCCCAGGTTGCACCGGTGGCATATACATCTTTATGGCCGCATTGATCTCCCTGAGATAGAGTATCTTGGCACCATTATAGGCTAATTCACTCATGTCATGATCCGGCTGCGGATTGGTATCCACCCAGGTCATAATTGTGATAGGATTGCCTATCACTATCTGAGGATACCCGTTTGCACCATTGGCCCAGTAAAGGGGTGGGAAATTCTCATTGTCATGTTTTGGATCATAAGATATGGGAACTCCCATCTGCTGGTACTGATCAAGCTTTTTTTCATAGAAATACTTGTAGAAATCAAATGAGAAATTGGTAGGCATACCATCTACTATCCTGCCTGGATCGGCAGAACCGTTCATATTGAAGTAGTCCAGCATCTGCATTTCAAAATCCATGGGCTCGATCCCATGGCCATCTGCGTCTATGTGCTGTGAGACCATGTTGAACTGAGAGATACCATAGCCAGGCGACGTACCATAGACAGGTGACATGGTATAATAAGAACTTGGCATTACCATCATCTTCCCATCACCGCCAGGCAGCACATTATACCCAAAGCGGTTGTCGAAGTTACCAAAATATCCCATGGTATCATCGAATGTCCTGAAACGCCAGGTACGCCTGTAGGGAACATGGCAGGTCTGGCAGGCGATCTCCGCCATGTGGACGCCGGTGCTCTCTCCAAACTTTTCCTCATGGGCTGCAGTCGGATTCGGGGCATCAG
>JALTHV010000078.1 GCA_027004315.1 Deltaproteobacteria bacterium | reverse complement strand
GCTCCACCCTCTCGAACCCACTCATCCACTTCGTCTTTCTTGAACTTCCAAAGACGTCCCATGCGATGAGCGGGCATATCGTGTTTATCAATCCAGCGATACACGGTGTCGTTACTGACTCCGAGGTACCGGCCTATTTCATCTACTGACAACCAACGGTCTTCTATATCTGCCATTTCAATAACTCCTCACGGGCAATTTGGTTAGTAGCCACATTCGCTACAGACGCTGAGCACAACTCCCCCAAATTAAATCGTAATTTGATAACATGGACAAAAGCCGGATGTCAATTGATTTTGCCAGGATAAGTCTGTAGAAGGATGCTAAAGTTTACTTTTATCTAGTTAGATTGGTATTTCATCGAATAGAGCCAGACAGGTTTACCCCAAAAACTGAACAGGCAATCAAGGATGAGGTATTCCAAGTTCATTTATAACGGTTCATAAGATCCAATTTCGATGCCGATGAATCATGACTTGGTGCGCGATGCGCATCTACTTGGCTCCCTGTCTCAAGGTGAAGATCAGTAGATTGACATCCAGAGAAATTTCTATACAATGAAGTGATCTGTGAAGGTGCGCTATGTGGTGCATTTATTATTTTATTTTAATTAGGGGATTTTATGAGCGATTCAGATGGCAGTCATAGTTGCCAACACATGACCCAAAAATCGACACAAAACGAAGTCGATGAACCTGGACCGCGATGGTTTAGCTTCGTGGTACGTGATTTGAGCGGTCGGCGTTCTCTCCAGACATAGCCTACCGGTTCATCTCTGGCCACGTATGCCTTTCTGTCGTGGCTGAAATGGAGGTGAACCAAAATGAACAAAAATCCACACTCTGTCTCCGAGTTGCGTGAGATGATTGCAATCGGGGACTCAAAGGCCCTTCGAGGTTTCTGTGAGGCAGTTCACCCTGCAGCAGTTGCCGAATTTCTATCCGCGCTGACAGGCAAAGAGGTGTGGGCAGTGCTTCGGCACGCCGATCCGCAACTTCGTGCCGAAATTTTCAGTTATCTGGACGAGACCCTACAGGTAAAAACGGTCAGGACACTGCGGCGTGACGAACTTTCGCTCCTGCTGAGTGATATGTCTCCGGATAATAGGGCAGATTTATTTAAACAACTACCTGAAAGTCTTAGGGAATCCGTCCTGCCGGCACTGGCCTACGCCGAGAGGGAAGACATACGGCGTCTGTCTGCATACAGAGAGGGTACTGCCGGGGCGGTCATGACCTCTGACTATGCCACTCTATCTCCCCAACTGACGGCATCACAGGCCATTGAACATCTTAGAAAAATTGCACCTGACAAAGAGACGATTTATTACACCTATGTTGTGGATAAAGACCGAAGACTCATCGGTTTTGTATCCCTTAAAGACCTCATTGTAGCTCCACGACAGGCCCGTGTTGCAGACATAATGCATCGCAAAGTCATCTCTGTACACGTAGATGACGATCAGGAAGATGCTGCACGAACGATCCAGAAGTATGACCTCATTGCCATGCCAGTGACCAATGGCAATGATGTGCTGGTAGGAATTATCACCCATGACGATGCTATGGATATTCTTTCTCAAGAGTACACCGAGGACGTAGAAAAACTCATGGCCATAGGAGGAAGTCATGAGACCGGCGTATATCTGAAGACATCTTCGTGGGACCATTTCAAAAACCGAGCATACTGGATCGTTGGTCTTGCAGCACTTGAGTTGGTATCGGGCATTATCATTCGTAACTTCGAGGCCACGCTCAGGCATATGCTTATCCTCGCACTCTACATGCCTATGCTGGAAGACACAGGCGGAAACACCGGCAGCCAGTCAGCTACGGTAGTTGTTCGTGCACTGGCATTGCGTGAGATATCGCCAAAAGATATCCTCAAGGTGCTTTGGAAGGAATTCAAGATAGCAATCCTGCTTGCCTTAGTCCTAGGTATTCTTTCTTGGGGGAAAGTCATATTTTTGTCCCAGGGAACCACTATCCCTGCCGGCTACACACTTGTAAAAATCGGGGCCGCAATTGCTATTGCACTGAGCTTACAAGTGGTCACCGCGACATTGATTGGGGCAATTCTGCCGTTGGGCGCAGCCAAGATGAAATGGGACCCTGCGGTTGTAGCCAGCCCGGCCCTAACCACTATAGTAGATATCACCGGCCTGTTGATCTATTTCACTGCAGCCCGGCTGTTTCTTGGGATATAGACCCAGGTTACGCAGTTTAGGCAGAGGCCTTGATCTTGTGCATCAAGCGATGCTTCTGAAACCCTTCAAAAGGCTACTGCTGGCCGAGAGAAATGTGAACAGTTACACTAAGACCACCTATAAGACATTGACCAGCAATACAGGGAGGTTGGCAAACTCGATCACGCGCTCGGCAACGCTTCCGAGCAGGATCCTGCTTATGCCTCTCTTTCCCAGCTTTCCCATGACAATGAGATCGGCGCCCCAATTGGCTGCCTCACCAAGGATTACCTCATAAGGGACCCCTCCCTTGATGGTTGTGGAGACAGGAACGTTCGATTGGCTGGCCTCCATGGACATATCTTCCAGGAAACCCCTTGCACTTCCTTCCATGTCGGCAAGGACTTCATTGCGGGGCCTGCGGTTAAATCTGCTCAGTTGATCAAGTATTTCCCTGTCTAACACGTGGAGCAGGAGCAGTTCTGAACCATGGACTTCTGCAAGCCGTCTGGCAAGCCTCACTGCCTTCAGGCTGAACTTAGAGCCATCGACAGGGACCAATATCCTGGCAAATAGCCTGTCATCTCCATTCATTGTCTAGATGTCCCCATTCTCTTTTGCCTCTGTGCCATCCTTTCCTGGGACCTCTTTCTTACGCGTTTAAGCTGAAAGAGCGCCTCTCTCTCCTTCTCCTCAAGGGTCTCTTCCATGGCCTTAATCGTTGCCCGGTAGGTCGGGACATAGATATGTGCCAGGGCATTTATACGCTTAAGCGTCTTCTTCAGCTCTGCCATGAGTCGCTCAATACCTACCTCCAGCTCTGCCAGCTCTGCCACGACCTCCATGGCCCTGTGGACTGCCTCGGATGTGGCGTCCATGGACTTACCTGTTCCATAGAGTCCATAGCTCGGTCTATGTGGCAGGAGGTCTATTCTGACTAGGGGGAGCACCACTCCCATAAGACTCCGCTCTTTCAGCACGACCCTTTCCTTGCCCTTTGTTCCAAGCCCTGTGGCCTGTACTGAAGATTCACCATACTCCAAAAGGGCATCCCTGAGAAAGGCATAGGCCCTGAGAAGACGCTGGGTTACCTCTTCCCGTACCTGATCCGCCTTTGATGCCAGCAGACCTATATGATTGATAAGGATCTCTTTTTTCTGGTCCAGGAGCTCAAGCCCTTCCCGGGCAAGGCCCATCTCTTCCTTTAGATGGATAAGGTTACTCTTGGTTGCAGGTATCTGGATACGTTCCATGACTATACATTCACCTTCTTGCCATATCGATCAATTTCTTCTGATTTCACCCGGGTGAGTTCCTGTTCAGGAAGGATCATTGCCAGTTCCCAGCCAAGTTCCAGTGTCTGAGTAATGGTGCGGTTTTCGTCTGTACCTTGCTGCAAGAAGCGCTCATGGAATTTCCTTGCAAAGGTGAGATAGAGTTTGTCAGTTGCAGAGAGGTCCTCTTCTCCTATGATGGATGCAAGCCGCTGTACCTGCCTTGCACGGGCATAGGCTGCATAGAGCTGGCTTGCGAGGTCTCCGTGGTCTTCTCTGGTCCTCCCTTCACCAATACCATCGCTCATAAGACGGGAAAGAGACGGCAATACGTTTATCGGGGGATAGATGCCCCTCTGGGCCAGATAACGATCGAGGACTATCTGACCCTCGGTAATATATCCTGTCAGATCGGGTATAGGATGGGTGATGTCGTCATCCGGCATGGTAAGGATGGCTATCTGGGTGATAGAGCCCTGCCTGTCGATTATGCGCCCGGCCCTTTCATAGATAGAGGCAAGGTCACTATAGAGGTATCCAGGATAGCCCTTGCGGCTCGGGACCTCTCCCTTGGAAGTAGCTACCTCTCTCAAGGCCTCGCAGTAGTTTGTCATATCAGTCAGGATCACGAGGACGTGCATTCCCTTTTCAAAGGCCAGATATTCCGCAACGGTGAGGGCGATCCTGGGAGTTATGAGCCGTTCAACGGTCGGGTCGTCTGCCAGGTTCAAGAACATGGCCACGTTTTTGAGGACTCCGCTCTCCTCGAAGCTGCGGCGGAATGCCTCTGCCTCGTCATGACGCACTCCCATGGCCCCAAAGACTACTGCAAATCCTTCATCCCCGGTGAGGAGCCTTGCCTGTCTAACAATCTGGGCCGCAAGTTCGTTGTGCGGCAACCCGCTTCCAGAAAAGATGGGCAGTTTTTGACCCCTCACAAGGGTATTCATGCCGTCTATGGCAGATATGCCTGTCTGTATAAAGTCCTGCGGGTAGGCCCTTGCCACTGGGTTTATGGGCATGCCGTTTATATTTCGTCTCTCTCCCCTCAATGGGACCGGTCCGCCATCAAGGGGTTGGCCGAGCCCATCAAAGATCCGTCCAAGCACCTCCTCCTTTGAAACAATGATCTCAAAGGGCCTTCCAAGGAAACGTACCCTGGTAGTGGTCTGTGCAAGCCCTGAGGTCCCCTCAAAGACCTCTACCACGGCGGCGTCTTCACTTATAGACAGGATCCTGCCGTGACG
>JALTHV010000077.1 GCA_027004315.1 Deltaproteobacteria bacterium | reverse complement strand
TCTGCCGGGAGATTGAGGGCCAGGATGGGTATGCCATGGCCCTTACAGTATTCTATGATCGGGCGGTAGAGGTGATAGTCATAGCTCCACCTCTTAAAGTACTCGCTTTTTTTGAGGAAGGTCCTTTCGTCTATCTTGCCGTCCAGATACCTGTCTAGGACCCCCTGAAATGGACGCTGGAACATCTCCATGCCCACTGCAAGCCTGCAGCCCCTGCGGGTAAGCCCCTGGATTACCCGCAGTTGCGCCAAATGATGGCCATACATGTCGTGAAGTTCTCCAATATAGATCACCCGTTTTCGGGATATCTTGTTGATTATTTGATCTACTGGTGAGAGTTCCCTGGCTGCGATTGCCATTATTGCCCCGCTCAGGGTCAATGGTATCCCATCCTGCGTGGCAGCGGTCTCCTTTTTTACTATCCTGCCACCCTCAAACCTCAATGTACTATAGCGTCCATAGTGGATCAGTTTCCTGGAGACAGGCCCTAATTCCTGTGAAGAGGTGGCCCTGATCAGGCCCAGGACCTCTTCTGAATTTAAGGGATTTTTTCTGATAGTGAGGACAACTCCACTATTCAGGACCGGCACCCTGCCTGTCAGTCGTCTCAATCTTGGAGTGGGTTCTCCCAGGACGATAAAGGAGCCCTTGGCCAGTAGGCCGTCGGTCAGCTTGCCGGCCTCTATCTCTTTGAATCCCAGAGAATGGAGGAAGTCTGTAAACGGGGCATAGATCCCTGGGCCCTGGACTGGAGATACAAAAAACCTGTGTTCTGATCCCAAGAGACGTGAGAGCACAGGAGGGAACTCAGACAGGTCCAATTTACGCATCAGGTCGTAGTGCGGATCCAATGTTACGCCTAGGACCTGTCCCTTAATCTCGATAGTTACAGCCCTTTTTGGGGTATCGATCTGGACAGTCCGTAGTACCTTACCAGAGGTAGTCTCCAGCACTATGGGCACTGAGAGTGAGTAGGGCCTTTCTGTGCCCTGTTCTATTGTAAAATCTACCCTCTGAAGCCCATTTCCAAGGTCAGTAACCGATCCATTGCCTATGCTGAGTATAGGTATGTCTTTCCTCTCAAGCCACTGTTCAAAAAAGCCGGAGAGTTCCCTCTTGCTGGCATCTGAAAAGGCCATCTCCAGATCACTCCAGCCCGCCATCCTGAAACGGTAGTCCAGGACAAATCTCCTCAGGGCCTTGTAGAATGCCTTTTCGCCTATCTCCTGCTTCAACATGTGAAATACCATGGCCCCCTTGCCATAACCTACTGCCTTTGAAGCCCTGTCTGACCTGAACTTAAACTTGGAAAGGGGTATGGCCTGGTCTTCATGGACATAACTCTGGTAGTCAATCAGCACCCTATGCCTATAGTCCTGTCCATGACCTTTCTGTTTTTCGTAGAAATAGTCTGCCAAATATGTGGTAAGACCCTCACACCAATTTCCTTCACGGGGATCTACATATACAGAATTTCCAAACCAGGAGTGGAGTATCTCGTGACCAAGCGAGGTATCCACAATAAACGGGAGCCTTAATACCCGTTGTCCCAGTAAGGTATAGGTAGGGAGGCCAAAACCTGTAGGGGCAATATTTTCCACTATTGCAAACCGTCTAAAGGGATAGGGTCCCAGGAGTCGTTCATAGAGCTCCAGATAGTATCTGGCCTTGTCTAGGTATTTCTGGGCAAGTCCCTGGTCTTCAGGAAAAAAGTATGTCGCAATATCGATATCCTTATATCGTTTCTGAGTGACTTGATAGGGCCCTGCTACCAGTGAAATGCCAGTCCGTGGATGTGGGAATTTAAAGGTGTAGATCCTGGCCCCTGCCCTGGATTCTGTTTTTACGCTATCTGCCTCAGATATGGCCTTAAATTCTGCAGGTATCGTGGCCTTGAGTTCATAGTAGGCAGGTCCTTCCATGATTGGGCACCAGCCGTCGAGCAGGACGGCACCCTGGGTGCCTATGAAATTAACCGCCATGTCGTGATGACTTCGTGAGCTGCTATTGGGGCCTGATGGGGATAGGTCTCTATGGAATTGTATCTGGAGTATCTCATTTTTGCCAGACGCTACAATACAGAAAGAGCCTTTTTTAAGATCAGGTCTTATGACCTGCCCTGCCAGGGTGATGCGGTCGAGTTTCACGGAACCTGCCTGTATCCATGCAGGTCTTTTTGAAATGAGCCTTGTCGATGCCTCTCCCCTTACTCGATGATGGTTGAGATCCAGGGTTACATTGATATTGACCAAGGGTATATCGTCGGACCAGGCTGGAGAGCCAAAAAAGGCTGCTGCTAGGAGAAATGACAATAAAAACACTAAACATGAGGATTTTTTCACAATGATACCCCTTATTAATAGGCTATTAGGCTGTAGGCTGTCAGAATTAGTCTAAAAGGTACAATCCAACTAACAGCTATACACTAATTCCGGTACTATCGATTCCAGTAGACCCTTATACTCTTTTCTGCATCCCCATACTGAAAATCAAGATGACCTTGATAGGCCTTTGAGAGGGCATCTCCAATTCGGCGGGCTATATGGACTCCTGTTGTAGTTATAAGGGTATGATCATCTTCATCGACAATAGCCATAATCCTTTCCATGGGATGTTCGCCCTTTTCCAGTTTTTCCTCATTGCGGATGAGGTTCAATAGCTCTTCACGGTGTCCTTCGAAAAAGGGTCCCTTGATCTCTACATAGCCTGCCGGATAGTTATCTATAATGCGCTGACAGGCCGGGCAGATTACCTTTTTGGCCCCAGCAAGGGGTTCTGACCAAGACCATCGTCCATCTGAGAAGAAGGCATTACATTCAGTGCATACCCTCGGTTCTGAGCATTTGCCTCGTTCCTTGTAGGTGTCATGCCTTTTTTCTTTGACTAACCTGTCTCTTCTTTCATACTGACCTTTGTCCATGGTATACTCCTATTGGGTCCCAGCTTCTCTGCATCCCAAACATCATCCCTCCTGGCATAGCAGAGCAGATATGTATTTCCATCTGCAGAGACAACCCTGAAGCAGTCTCTGTCTTCTTCACGCCATTGGGCTGATATTTTATGCACTTTGATTTTCTGCTCATGCAGGATGAAGGCCTTGGGTCTCTCTTCTGCCTTGTATCCTGCATAGCTTATAACTTTTAATGTCATTATAGAATGGCGATAGCCCTATCCAGATATCTTCCCCTGACTTATTGAGAAGTTACAATTCTTAAAGGTAAGTTCTCAATAAGTCCTGGCAAGTTCGATGTAATCGAACACAGGGTGCTTCTTTTTCCAACATGCTCTCGCCCTTTGTTTTCTAAGGTTTTTGCAGCATAGGACCCTCCCTGTTCTCCTCCGCTGCGCTCCGGAGCCGTCCACATCCCCCCCGGCCAGCGGTAGCCTTTTTCCAGGGTTTCAGGAGCATCGCCTGATGCACAAGATCAGGGCACTCTGCCTATTAATCCGCACTGAAACCCTGGGAAAAGGCTACCGCTGGCCGGAGACGTGAACAGTTACTGCGCTCCGGAGCCAGGGTTTCCAATGCTGCAAAAACCAAGAAAACTACAGGGCTAACGCAAATGTAAGTGTTCACATTCCCTCCCGGCCAGCGGTAGCTTTTTTCAGGGTTTCAGGAGCATCGCCTGATGCACAAGATCAGGTCACTCTGCGATTAATCCGCACTGAAACCCTGAAAAAAGCTACCGCTGGCCGGGGACCTGAACAGTTACAGGCAAATCGTTTCCAAAAGAAGCACCTTGTGGTCGGTTACCAAAATGAAGCCTCCACTTATTGAGAAGTTACTTTTAAAACAAAATAGAGACACTTTGGTCCCAGGTCAAGGATCTGTCAATTCTCTTGACACTTCTAATAAATTTTGTTATCAACTGCATCGCCTCTATGAGAAATTTTGGTATATTTCAATGAAGTTTGGGAAGGCGCGTAGCTCAGGGGGAGAGCGCTACCTTGACGCGGTAGAAGTCGGCGGTTCAATCCCGCCCGCGCCTACCATATTTCTGTCTTTTACCCTTTTCCAGAGGTTTCTAAAAAACGATCCTTTTCTATCTTGTCGTGAAAAATATACCCATCAAAAATGTCTGTGTACCCCGATAGATAGAGCAGGCGGCTAATTATTTTCATGGCTGTATATGAGAAATATCCACGTCGTGAACGTTTAGGTAGATAGACCATGTCAGAAATCGAATCAGAGACCATTATTATAACCCTTCCAGGTGGAAGTAAGAGACAGGCACTCAGAGGGATCTCTGCGTCTGAATTTTTGTCCGGTATACTTGGCAAAAACAGGGCAAAAAAAGCGATTCTTGTCCGGATTGATGGGGATTTGAGGGATATTTCCACACCTCTTGCCCATGACTGTAAGATAGAGGCAGTATTCCCCGGTGACGATGGTACTCTTCAGGTCTTGAGGCACACCGCAGCCCATGTGATGGCACAGGCCGTAAAAGAACTCTTTACAGGGGTACAACTGGCCATAGGCCCTGCGATAACAGATGGCTTCTATTACGACTTTGCCTATGAAAGGCCATTCACCCCGGAAGACCTGGAGAAGATAGAGGCCAGGATGCAGGATATCGTAAGGAGGTCCCTTGAGATAACGCGGGAGGATATCTCCATAGATGATGCCAGGGGACGATTTAAAGGGCTTGGAGAGAGATTCAAGCTGGAGATCCTCAATGATCTTGAAAGACAGGGAGAAAAGGAGGTCTCTGTCTACACTCAGGGGGAATTTGTAGACCTGTGCAGGGGGCCACATCTCCCCCATACAGGCCACTTAAAGGCCTATAAGCTCACGAGCCTTGCTGGGGCATACTGGAGAGGAGATGAGACCCAGCCGATGCTTCAGCGTATTTATGGCACGGCCTTTTTTGATAAAAAATCCCTAAAGAATCACCTGAATCGTCTGAAAGAGGCCAAGAAGAGGGATCACCGGCGTCTGGGCAGAGAACTGGATCTCTTTTCCCTGCAGGAAGAGATTGGGCCAGGGCTGATCCTATGGCATCCCAAGGGGGGTATGGTCCGCAGAATTATTGAAGACTTCTGGGTAAATGAGCACCTCAAGAGAGGGTACGAGCTATTGTATACCCCTCACATAGCACGCCGAGATCTCTGGAAGACCAGTGGCCATCTGGATTTTTATAGGGAAAATATGTATCGTCCTATGGATATCGATGAAGTCAGTTACCAGCTGAGGCCGATGAACTGTCCCTTTCATATAGCGATATACAATTCCCGAAGGCGCAGTTACAGGGAATTTCCCTTGCGTTGGTGTGAGCTTGGGACTGTATATCGCTACGAGAGGACAGGCACTCTACATGGGCTTATGAGGGTCAGAGGATTTACTCAAGATGACGGCCATATCTTTTGCCGACCGGATCAGCTTGGCCAGGAGATCCATGGCATTCTGGACTTGGCCCTGTATATCCTGGGAGTCTTTGGCTTTGAAAGATATGAGATCTATCTATCTACCCGTCCTAAGAAGTATGTAGGCTCGGAGGAAAATTGGGAGCGTGCCACCAGTGCACTTAGACAGGCCCTTGAGACCAAAGGGCTGGACTATGAGATAGACCCTGGCGAAGGGGTATTTTATGGTCCTAAGATCGACATCAAGATCAAGGACTGTCTGGATCGCTCATGGCAATGCTCAACCATCCAGGTCGATTTCAATCTACCAGAGAAATTTAACATGTGTTATATAGGTAAAGATAGTCAGCCACATACTCCGATCATGGTACATAGGGCACTGCTTGGCTCTCTGGAGAGATTCTTCGGGGTATTGATTGAGCATTACGCCGGGGCCTTTCCCGTATGGCTGGCCCCTATCCAGGTCATTGTCTTGACTGTGACAGACCGGCAGGATAACTGGGCAGAGTCAGTAACCAAGAGGCTCAGGGTAAGAGGCATCAGGGCAAGGGCAGACATCAGGAACGAAAAGCTGGGTAAAAAAATTCGGGAGGCCCAGCTTGACAAGATCCCATATATGTTGGTAGTTGGTGACCAGGAAGTAACAGATATGACGGTCAGCCCCCGTACTAGAAAGGGGGAGAACCTGGATGCCATGCCTGTTGATGATTTTATTGATTTGGTAAAAAGAGAGTGTCAGGAGGCCTTTGATCGTTAACGGGCTTGAAAAGGGAGGTGCGGTATCGCCAAGGAAAGTCCAGTCAATGTGAATTATCGGATTAGGGCTAAAGAAGTTCGGCTCATCGGGGAGGATGGGAGCCAGCTCGGGATAGTGTCTAAAGACAGGGCCTTGATCAAGGCGAGAGATCTGGGGTTAGACCTAGTGGAAGTAGCGCCACAGGCACAACCGCCGGTCTGTCGAATAATGGATTATGGAAAGTTCAAGTACGAGCAGAGCAAGAAGGCGCAAGAAGCCCGGAAAAAGCAGACCATTATCCAGGTCAAAGAGATCAAGATGCGTCCAAGAACGGATGTGCATGACCTTGAGGTAAAAAAGAGGCGTATAAGGAAGTTTATAGCCGAGGGGAACAAGGTAAAGGTGACAGTAAGGTTTAGGGGCCGGGAAAATACCCACCCTGAGCTGGGATTTACCTTATTGAGGAAGATTGCAGAGGAAATGTCTACTATTGCTGTCCCTGAAAATGTACCTGTCAAACAGGGCCCGACAATACATACAATCCTTGCTCCAAAAAGGATTGACCTAAGGCCCTAATTGAGTTACAAATCGGCGGATGTCAGCTCGTTAGAGGTAAGTGTTCATATCCCATATTGTTTTGGTGGAGATAGAGAAGAATTACCGTTCGATGCGAGTATAGAGATTTTATTGTCTGTTTACTCTAAGATGTGAGGGATTATGCCGAAGTTAAAGACCAAACGTGCCGCTGCCAAACGTTTCAAAAAGACAGGTGACGGGAAATTTATGTATAATAAGTCAGGCTCGAGCCATCTCTTGACCCACAAGACAAGGAAACGTAAGAGGTATCTAAAAAGAGAAGAGATGGTCTCTGAGACAAGGGTAAAGTCAATTAAACGGATGGTGCCTTTTATCTGAACTGGAGGCCTAAGGCTCAAAGCTGAAAGTAAAAAAAGTAAAAGATGATGGGCGTATTTTTTGCCCATACTTTGAGCTGTTTCCATGGTAACTATCATTCCCGACGCGGACACAACGGATGTATTTTCGGATAAAAATTGTATATGAGGAGTCTGGAAAATGCCACGGGTAACAAGGGGCTTTAAGGCCCATCGTCGTCGCAAAAAAGTGCTCAATATGGCCAAGGGCTGCAGGGGTGCCAGGAGCCGCTGTTTCAAACAGGCCAAGGAGACTGTAGAAAAGGGACTCTGTTATGCCTATAGAGACCGTAGGGTAAAAAAGCGCCTGTATCGCCGTCTGTGGATAGCCCGTATCAATGCGGCCTGTAGGCAGAATGGTATATCTTACAGCCATTTTATGTGTGGTGTCAGTAAGGCGGGAGTTGCCATGGATCGAAAGGTACTTGCCGATATTGCAGTGACAGATCCCCGTGCATTTTCCTCCCTAGTAGAGACTACCAGGTTACACGCCGCTGATGCGTGATCGTCTAAATAAAATCAAGACCCAGGCCCTGGAGGCCATAGAGTCCTCATCTTGCGAGGAAGATCTTGAAGACATAAGGGTCAAGGTCCTTGGCCGGAAGGGGGAGCTTACCATGGTCTTAAAGGCCATAGGGGGCCTTCCCCCTGAGGAACGTCCAGAGGTCGGTCAACTGGCCAATAGGCTCAAACAGGAAATAGAGCAGTCTATCAAGACCAGGAGAAATGCCTTAAAGGACCTGCACAAAAGGCCCCGCGTAGAAGGGCTGGACCTGACACTCCCCGGCAGGCGCAGGCAGCTTGGAAGGCTGCATCCAATTACACAGGTGATGGGTGAGATCTGCTATATATTTGAGAGAATGGGCTTTACTGTGGTCCATGGACCTGAGATAGAGCTTGACTTTTACAACTTCGAGGCCCTGAATATCCCACCTGATCACCCTGCCAGAGACATGCAGGACACATTCTATATCGATGACAAGGTCCTGCTTCGTACCCATACCTCACCTATACAGATACGCGCAATGGAGAGACAGGAACCACCGCTGCGGATAATTGCACCTGGCAAGGTATATCGGTGTGATTCTGATATATCTCATACCCCCATGTTCCATCAGGTGGAAGGGCTTATGGTGGACAGAGACATCTCTTTTGCAGGTCTCAAGGGGGTGCTTACCTCCTTTATCCAGCAGATCTTTGACCCGGATACACCCGTACGTTTCAGGCCAAGCTTTTTCCCTTTTACGGAGCCCAGTGCGGAAGTAGACATCCAGTGTGTCATGTGCAAAGGGGAAGGCTGTAGGGTATGCTCGCATACCGGCTGGTTGGAGGTCTTGGGGGCTGGCATGGTACATCCAGAGGTATTCAGGCATGTTGGCTATGACACTGAGGAATTTACTGGTTTTGCCTTTGGCCTTGGGATAGAACGGATAGCGATGCTCAAATTTGGTATAGACGATATTCGTCTCTTCTATGACAATGATCTGTATTTCCTTCAACAATTTTGATAGCTAGAGTGATTCCATGCGTATCTTGACCTCTTGGCTTAAAGAATTTGTGCCCTTCAAGACACCTGTAAAGACCTTGGCAGAGGACCTCACCATGAGTGGCCTGGAGGTGGAAGAAATGGAGTCTCTCCATAAAGGCCTTGACCCCGTAGTGATAGGTCATGTTGAGGAGATTACTCCCCATCCCAGGGCATCGCGTCTGAAGATCTGTAGGGTATCAGTGGGTGAAGAGGAAATTCAGGTCATCTGCGGTGCACCCAATGTGGGGAAAGGACAGTTGGTGGCCCTGGCGAGGCCAGGAACGGTATTGGGCGAGGGCAAGGTCATAAGACCTGCCAAGATCTATGGGGTGCGCTCTGGAGGCATGCTGTGTTCAGAAGAGGAACTCGGCATTGGCCATGACAGTAAAGGTATCATTGTCCTGGATCCTGGCCCCGGGATCGAACCGGGAAGGCCCCTTATAGAGGCCCTGGGGCTCGATGACTGGGTCCTGGATATTGCTGTTACAGCAAACCGTCCTGACTGTCTCAGCATCCTGGGAGTGGCCAGAGAGGTATCTGCTATATATGATATTCCCCTTTACAGAGGTCAGAGGTCAGAGGTCAGAGATCAGAGATCAGAGATCAGAGGTCAGAGGTCAGAGATCCCCATTTCTATAGAAGATCCAGATCTATGCAGGAGATATGCCGCTGCCGTAATGGAGGGGGTCAAGGTAGGTCCTTCTCCGGATTGGCTGGTCACCAGGCTGGAGGCAAGCGGCATCAGGTCTATAAACAACGTAGTAGATGCAACAAACTATGTCTTGATAGAATATGGACAGCCACTCCATGCCTTTGATCTGGACAGCCTGATAGGGCCGGAAATCCTGGTCAGGACGGCCAGGTCCGGAGAGAATATAACGACCCTTGATGGAAAAGAGAGAAAGTTGCGGTCCGATATGCTGGTCATTGCCGACAGGGAGAGGCCTATTGCCATAGCCGGCGTCATGGGTGGGGCCGAAACCGAGGTAAATGCCGATACAGGGCGTATACTTATCGAGAGTGCCTGGTTTGCCCCGGTCCAGATAAGGAGGACTGCCAAGGCCCTGAAACTGATTACAGAGGCATCCTACCGGTTTGAGCGTGGTGTCGATCCCAATGGAGTACTAGGGTCCCTTTACAGGGTAACAGAACTTATCCAGCAGGTAAGCGGTGGCCACTTGGTAGGTACAATTGAGGATGTCTATCCAGTGCCCTATGAGGCCAGGCACGTCTCTCTCCGTCCCCAGAGGGCCAACAGACTCCTTGGCATAGAGATTGGTTCTGGAGAGATGGCCAATCTACTTAAAAGGGTTGGCATCAGGCCCACGCATATAGGGGATAAAGAGATCAAAGGAGTAGTACCCAGCTATCGCCATGACCTGAAAGAAGAAGTGGACCTGATAGAGGAGATAGCCAGGCTCCACGGCTTCTCCAATATACCTACCCTGGCGCCCAGGGCCCGGATTGTCACCCAGGGCCCGGATCCATCTCAAGGTCTCATCCACAAGATAAAGAATATACTTATGGCCCAGGGCATGACAGAGGCGATCTCCTACAGTTTTGTGTCTCCACGGGATATAGAGGCCCTGGGTCTTGGCAGAGATGATGTAAGGACGCGGGTGGTAAAGATCAGGAATCCCTTGAGTGATGATCAGTCAGTGATGAGGACAACTCTTATTCCTTCTCTGATGGGTGTGGTGGCCAGAAACCAGGCACAGCGGAACTTGGACCTCAGTCTCTTTGAGCTTGGTGCCGTATTCCATGATATGGGGCCAGGTAAACTCCCTCATGAAGAACAGAGACTGGCCCTACTCTGTACAGGGGCCAGATACTATCCCGAGTCGTGGTCATGGCCTAGGGAGCAGCTAGACATCTTTGATCTAAAGGGGGTCTTGGAGGGGCTATTCCTGGCCATAGGGATCTCTGAATGGAAGACCGTGCCTGACACACCTGATGATCCCTTTTATCTCTTGGGTAGCTCTGCCAGGATTGTCTGGAAGGATGGCTCTGTCTTGGGCACCCTTGGTGAAGTGGCCACGGATGTCCTGGATGTCTGGGACATAAACGGGCCGGTATTTGTCTCTGATCTCTCTCTGAATGCCATACAAGAGGCCGCCTCCAGGCAAATCAGGTTCCGTCCTATCCCCAGATATCCTGCAGTGGAGAGGGATATTGCAATCATTGTCTCGGACCAGGTTTCTGCACAGGACCTCCTGAATTTTATTTCCATTAGGGGCCCAAAGATCCTGGAATGGGTACAGGTCTTCGATGTCTATAGGGGAAAAACTATCCCCGAGGGTTCAAAGAGTATTGGGTTGCGTTTTAGATACAGGGCACCGGACCATACCCTCTCTGACCATGGGGTCTCAAAGATCCACAATCGCTTAGTCCGCTCTGTACTCCAATCCTATAAGGCGAAGCTGAGGGAATGATGGGGGCCTTGACCAAACGGGAAATAGCAGAGGCAGTCAGTGGCGAGCTGGGTTTTTCCATACATACCAGCCTGGAACTGGTTGATGAGGTCTTTAATCAAATCAAGACCTCACTGTCTAATGGCGACCAGGTAAAGATCGTGAGATTTGGCACCATTAGGCCTGTACAGAAGGCGGCTCGTAGAGGAACCAACCCTAGTAATGGAGAGCCACTTACTATTCCCCCAAGACGCACTGCGGCCTTCCGTCCCAGCCGTTTACTGAAGGGGATCGTAAATGCCAGGAAAGGGGAAAAAATATTACCGGATAGGCGAGGTAAGCAAATTGGTTGGGGTTGAACCCCATGTGCTTCGTTACTGGGAGAGTGAATTCCGTCAGATCCGTACCCATAGAGTTGCAAAACAGCGTCTCTATAGGATAGAAGATATAGATCTTATAAGATACATCAAGCGTCTCCTGTATGATGAGGGTTTTACCATAGCAGGTGCCAAGAGACAGCTCATGGAAAGACAAAAATTACTTACTCCATGCCTGCAAGATCGAGCCAGTAGATTGCTTATAGAGATTCGGCAGGAACTAATTGCCATTAGAGATATGTTTGGTCCGTGCAAATGATGGATGACAGTCAATATCAGAGGCTTAAGGACCTCAGGCAGCAGATTGATAGTATAGATACGGAACTCCTACATCTGCTCCAGAGACGTCTGGGAGTAGCAAAAGAGATTGGTCGGACCAAGACTGAGGCCTGCCAACAACCCCTTGATATCTCTCGTGAACGGGAGGTCATTAAACACATCCTGGAGCAAAATGCAGATGCCTTTCCTTCAGAGGGTCTGAGGGCTATTTGGGGGGAGATTATATCTGCCTGCAGAGATGTGCAGAGACGAGCCAAAGTAGGATATCTCGGCCCTGAGACCACCTTTACCCACATGGCCGCAACCAAGTTCTTTGGCCATGCCCCTGAGTTCATCCCTCTACGTAACATCACTGAAATATTTGAGGAGGTAGAACGGGGGCGTACAGACTTTGGGGTGATCCCGATCGAGAATTCAGTAGAAGGGACCGTGGCCCTGGCCCTGGATGGGCTCTGTGATTTTAAGGTCAAGGTATGTGGAGAGATCTACCTGCCTATATCCCACGACCTCCTCAATCAGAGTGGCAGGATAGACAAGATTCGCCGCATTCTTTCTCATCCCCATGCCCTGGCCCAGTGCAGGGGATGGCTGCAACGCAATCTGCCGGCGGTCCCGACGGAAGAGGTGGTCAGCACTGCCCAGGCAGCGCGGTGGGCAGCGGTAGATCCCTGCGTGGCGGCCGTTGCAAGCCCATTGGCGGCCTGTACATATAGCCTGCATATAATCTCCAAACACATCGAAGATTTTGAGGGAAATACCACGCGGTTTCTGGTCCTTGGGCATGAGTGTCCCAGTCCAAGCGGAAATGACAAGACCTCCCTGCTTTTGAGTCTTGAGGATCGGCCGGGCTCTCTCTTCAATCTCTTGGAACCCTTGGCAAAACGTGGAATAAACCTCACCAAGATACAGTCCAGACCGGTAAAAGATCAGCCCTGGAGGTACCTGTTTTACGTAGATATTGCAGGCCACATAGAGGACCAGACTATACAGGATGGAATTGATGCCATCAGAAAAGGCTGTACCTTCCTGGACTGGTTAGGCTCATATCCCATGGGAGAGGTAACTGTTCACATCCCTCCGGCCAGCAGTAGCCTTTTGAAGGGTTTCAGGAGCATCGCTTGATGCACAAGATCAGGGCACTCTGCCTATTAATCCGCACTGAAACCCTCCAAAATGCTACCGCTGGTCGGCGACATAAACGGTTCAACAAGAGGGGGTATGAACGGTTACTGGGAGAGATGGCCGAATCGCCTGCCATCTCCTGTAAATCTTAACCCAGCTTATTTATCTCAAGATATTGCCGTACCTGTGTAGTGCGGTTAGTATTCCTGTCCATGACAGATCTTCGCTCCTGCAGGTTAGACGGGCATAGGAATGTCCCTCATACGCTTCCCCACTGGGTGGCCTGGCTTGCCTTTGGTGTAGGGCTCAGTGGGGCGATATCGCTGCGTCTGATCCTTTTGGCCAAGGCATACCGGCCCGAGCTTATAAGGCTTTTCTGGTATATGGGTGTCTGTGGGAATATGGTGTTTTTCATGTTTCGTTCCTATATAACACGCAGAAGGAGAAGGCTTATCATGGATCTCAGCTTAATGGAGAAGATGAAGGACCCGGATAATCTCTGCCCAGAGGACTATGAAGCTATAAAGTATCTTATTTCAAGCCTGTCTGCCTCAAAGGAGCAATGGAACTATGCTGTCATTTTCGTGTTTTCCATGGCCGCCATAGCCTGGGACCTCTGGTTCCACATGACAACACCCTGAGCGATGATCTGTAATACGGTTCATTTGTCGTAACTTCTCAATAAATTCTGGCGTAACCGTTCGCGTCTCCGGCCAGCAGTAGCTTTTTTCAGGGTTTCAGTGCGAATTAATAGGCAGAGTGCCCTGATCTTGTGCATCAAGCGATGCTCCTGAAACCCTGAAAAAAGCCACCGCTGGCCGGGGGGAATATGATCGGTTACCAAAAATGATGCCCCAACTTATTGAGAAGTTACATGGGATAAACGTAACTTCTCAATAAAACTGTGCG